>JALSLF010000116.1 GCA_026988445.1 Bacteroidales bacterium | reverse complement strand
TGTTGCCAATAACTCTTTTAATTTTTCATTTGCTGCACGCAAGTATTCAAAAACTTCAGTATTATCGTAAGTTTCCCAAAACTGCAGGTCAGCGGTTCCTTGCAACAGTTTACGTACACGCTCGGGATTTTTTATACCCGGTAATTCAACCAAAACGCGTCCGGCAACATCTAATTTTTGAACATTTGCTTGCGATACACCAAAATGGTCAATCCGCGTACGGATAATATTAAACGAATTATCAATTGCATCCTGAACCTCTTGACGAATTACTGCAAGTACTTCCTCATCGGTTGAGTTATAATCTATACGGTCTTTTAGGTCAATAGTATTAAAGATAGATGCAAGGCGTGCACCTTTTGGAGCAACTTCTTCAAAAGCTTTATAAAATAAAGTTACAAAATCATCTTGACTGTTTTGTTGCAGTTCTTTTGCTTTATTTAAGGCTTTTAAAAAGGTAGGGTCTTTACTGTAATTTGAGAGTGATTTTATTAAATCAACTACCGATACTTCAAGGATTACGTTCATACCACCTTTAAGGTCAAGTCCAAGATTAATTTCCCTGTCCTGACACTCTCTGTATGTATAATTTCTAATCCATAAAAAATTATAAACACCTTCACCTGCAATTGAGTCTAAATATGCGGTTTCTTTTTTAATGTCACCGTTTGCATATTTTGCAGCATCTTTTCTTACACTGTTGGTTACCCAGGTAAAAGAAAGCTGATAAATACTCACTAATGCTAAGGAAATTGCTAATAGTTTAATTGCTCCTTTACTTTGCATTTTTCTTTACTTTAATTATATTATACGTTAAATACTCGATTTTTAAGGTCGCAAATATATAGATTTTTTTTTAAAATAAAGATTTTAAGTAAAGTAATAATAAACATCAAATCAACAAAGTTTATATATTGGCTAATTGATGTATGGGTGTATTCGTATATTGATAAATTAATTGTTCTATTAGGACAGCTTATCCAATGCTCCCCCCCTTTAAGTTCTTCCTTGCAGATATATCCTTACCGCCAATTACCCTGTATGTCATTTTGCCGACAGTTGGACAAGTTATTCCAATATCCCAATATCCCAATATTCCATTACCCCATTATTCCACTATTCCATTATTCCATTACCCCAATACACCACTTACAAATAAAAAAGCCCCTCAAGTTTCAAACTCAAAGGACTTTGCATAAAATTAATTAAAAAATACGATTGTTAGAACAATTTCATATCATCCAAAACTTTCATTACACTTTTTACCGCTTCGGCGGAGGTGTCTAAAAGTTTTTTCTCATCATCGGTAAGTTCAATTTCAATTACTTTCTCAATACCGTTTTTACCAAGAACAACCGGTACACCCAAAGCTACATTTTCGTGTCCGTATTCACCTTCGAGTAGTGTACATACCGGGAAAATACGCTTTTGGTCACGTGCAATGGCTTCAACCATTTGAGCAGCAGCATATCCGGGTGCATACCATGCAGAAGTACCTAATAATTTAACTATTTCGCCACCACCTTTTTTGGTGCGCTCAACAATAGCATCTAATTTGTCGGCATCAATCAACTGGGTAACAGGGATACCTGCAACTGTAGTATATCTTGGCAATGGCACCATAGTGTCGCCATGACCACCCATTAGCAATGCTTGAATATCCTTAGGAGAAACATCTAAAGCTTCTGCCAAGAAAGCACGGTAACGGGCAGTATCTAAAATTCCTGCCATACCAAATACTTTATTTCTTGATTTTTTTGAAGTTAAATAGGCTGCATAAGTCATAACATCCAATGGATTTGCTACGATAATAATAATAGCATCCGGAGAATATTTCACTACACTTTCAGTAACCGATTTTACAATCTTAGCATTTGTTGAAATTAAATCATCACGACTCATTCCGGGTTTGCGCGGCATTCCCGAGGTAATAACAACAATATCCGAATCGGCAGTTTTACTGTAATCATTAGTTGAACCCGTTAAACGAGTGTCTGACAAACGTATGGGCGCAGTTTCCCACATATCAAGAGCTTTGCCTTCGGCAAAGTTTTCTCTAATATCTACCAAAACTACTTCATTGGCTACTTCTTTTACTGCAATGGCATCGGCTACTGTAGCTCCAACATTACCGGCACCTACAACTGTTACTTTCATAATTCTGTTTTTTAAAAAAAATTATTAAAAAATTTATACCTTATTATATATATAGATATACTAATTATTTCTTTAGCTAAATTACGGTAAAATTCGTTTACTTCAAATATATTTAACAACATATAAATTGCATTTAACAATTTATCAATATATTTGCGACTAAAATATAAAAATCATGACACTTATAAAATCTATTTCAGGTATAAGAGGAACAATAGGCGGAGTTTCCGGCAAAGGTTTAACTCCACTGGACATTGTTAAATTTACATCGGCTTTTGGCTATTGGATAAAAAATAAAAATTCGCAAAAACGAATCAAAATAGTTGTCGGGCGCGATGCACGTATATCCGGCGGCATGGTAAACAGTTTGGTAACATCCAGCTTAACAGGCTTAGGCATTGATGTATTAGATATAGGCTTAGCCACTACTCCTACTACCGAAATGTATGTAACGAAAGAAAATGCTGACGGCGGAATTATTATTACTGCAAGCCATAATCCCGAACAATGGAATGCGCTAAAACTATTAAACGAAAAAGGTGAGTTTATCAATGACTTGGATGGAAAAGAGGTTTTGGAAATTGCAGAAAATGAAAGTTTTACTTATGCCGAGGTACATGAATTAGGAACGATTAAAATTGTAGATGATGCTTTAGATTACCATATTGAGCAAATACTAAATTTATCTTTGGTGGATATTGATGCCATAAAAAAAGCAAATTTCACCATTGCCGTTGATGCAGTTAATTCAGTAGGAGGAATAGCCATTCCCAACTTATTGAAAAAATTAGGGGTAAGTAAGATTATTGAACTTTATTGTGAGCCAAACGGTAAATTCCCACACAACCCGGAGCCATTACCGGAAAACTTAACCGAAATTTCAAAAAAAATAAAAGAAAAAGGAGCTGATGCCGGATTTGTGGTTGACCCTGACGTAGATCGTTTGGCAATTGTAAATGAAGATGGTTCAATGTTTGGCGAAGAATATACTTTGGTTGCCGTTGCGGATTATATTTTACAACATCACAAAGGCAATACGGTTTCTAATTTATCATCTACCCGTGCGCTAAAAGATATTAGCAATAACTATAGTGTAGAATATTTTTCGGCAGCAGTGGGCGAAGTGAATGTGGTAAAAGTTATGAAAGACAAAAATGCGATTATCGGCGGTGAAGGTAACGGAGGTGTAATTTATCCCGAATTGCATTACGGCAGAGATTCTTTGGTTGGAGTGGCTTTATTTTTAAGCCATTTGGCTAAAAGCGGCAAAAAATGTTCTCAACTACGTGCTCAATATCCCGATTATCATATTTCTAAAAATAAAATTCAACTTTCGCCGGATACAGATGTTGATAAAATTTTAGAAACAATCAAAGCCAATTACATCAACAAAAAGGATGTGCAAATTAATGATATTGACGGAATTAAATTAGAGTTTCCGAATGAATGGGTTCAACTGCGTAAATCAAATACCGAGCCGATTATCAGGATTTATGCAGAAAGCAAAAATGAAGCAAAAGCAAATGCTTTGGCAAATAGTATTATTGATGAAATCAATAAAATAATTGGATAAGATTAATTTTGACCATATTAATGTTTGCGATAAAAGGAAAGATGCTGAATTAAACTGCAATGATTTAATTGATGCGCAAGCCGATGCTTTTCATTATTCAGGAAGAAAAGCAAAGGCTTTTATTGAACAGGTTCGTATTAATTTTGCAAAGGAGTTAAATGTTTTACCTGTAGAATTATATTTTTCCGGTAATTATTTAAATCAATCGGTTCATTTAGTTAATTT
>JALSLF010000115.1 GCA_026988445.1 Bacteroidales bacterium | reverse complement strand
CCCACGGATAAATTTTTTAAATATTTATGGAAAGCCATTCAAACAGGTATTATTAATACTTTATTGCCTGCAAAAGAAGTAAAAGGACAAAGTAAGCAGTTTAAAAAAGATAATAAAAAAGGAATTAAGCAAGACAAAAAGAATAATAAAACCGGCATGTTAAAAAAAAAGGATAAACAGTAATTTCCTCCTTAATGACAGTTTTGTATCAATAATAAATTGCTTTTTTATTGTATAATTTTATTTCCACTTATTTGTTAAATTTTCAATTATTCTTTCCTGAAATTTGAAATCATTTATTTTTCTCTTTTAAAATAAATCTGCACTTTTGTTGAGAAAAATATTTAAGCGAACTTTTATGGCAAATTTAGAAAAAGAAAACAGGCTTATTTTGGTTACAAACGACGATGGAGTTGATGCCAAAGGAATTAAATACTTAACGGAAATAGCTTTGAATTTTGGCGATGTAGTGGTTATTGCCCCCGATAAAGGTAAATCGGGTATGTCGCACTCGGTAAGTTTAAATGAGCCGATTTATATAGATAAAATTAAAGATACAAAAGGTTTGGAAATATATGCATGTAGCGGTACACCTGCCGATAGTGTAAAAATAGCATTGCATAAAATATTAAAGCGCAAACCCGATTTAATTCTTTCCGGAATTAACCACGGTTCAAATGCATCGGTAAGTGCAATTTATTCGGGTACGGTTGCCGCAGCACGCGAAGGAAGTATGAACGGGATTACCTCTATTGCTTTCTCCTTATTAAGTCATGCGCCTGATGCTGATTTTAGTGCAGCGGCAAAATATGCTCATATTATTATTGAGAAAGTTTTAGAAAATGGTATTGCAAAACAAACTTGCCTAAACGTAAATATCCCGAATGTTCCTGAAAATGATTTAAAAGGTATTAAAATGTGTCGTCAAACATTGGGTAAATGGATAGAAGAGTTTGATTATCGTGTAAATCCGCACAATAAAGATTATTATTGGCTCACCGGTAAATTTTCAAATTTTGAGCCTTCGGCAGAAGATACCGATGAATGGGCTTTAAATAATAATTATGTAGCAATAGTTCCGATTGAAGTAGATTTAACATCTTATTCCGCTTTAAAAGATTTACAGAAATGGGATTTTAAATTTTAATTATCATGATAACAAAAAAATTATCATACAATACGCAAGGTACCGGTTTAATTATCGGTTTAGTATTACCCATATTGGTAATGTTTATTTTCTATGAATATAGAAATATGCAAAGTTTTGATATGTTCATTAATTTAGTAAAAAAAGCCGGTATTTTAACGCACCTAATCAGTTTATGTGTGTTGCCTAATTTATTTGTGTTTTTTATCTTTATGTGGACCAACCGTTTACATTCGGCAAAAGGGGTTATTGGCGCTACTTTTATTTATACATTTATTGTGTTGATTATGAAGTTTTTATAAATAGATAACAGGTAGACAATCTGCAAGTGTCCGGACAAGTTTTAACCATTTAACAATTTAACAATTTAACAATTCAACAATTTAACAATTCAACAATTTAACAATTCAACAATTCAACAATTCAACAATGAAATACTACATAATTGCAGGAGAAGCCTCGGGCGATTTACATGCTGCAAATTTAATGAACGAAATCAAAAATCTTGATAAAGACGCTCAATTTCGTGTGTGGGGAGGCGATTTAATGCAGAAGGAAGGCGGGCAAATAGTTAAACATTATACAGAACTTGCTTTCATGGGTTTTGTTGAGGTGTTGATGAATATTCGGCAAATTAAAAGTAATTTTGAACTTTGTAAAACCGATTTACTTGATTTTAAACCGGATATCCTGATATTAGTTGATTATCCTGGCTTTAATTTACGAATGGCAAAATTTGCCAAAGAAAATAATATTCGTACATACTACTATATATCGCCTAAAATTTGGGCATGGAAAAAATCCAGAGCTTGGAAAATAAAAAAGTATATTGATAAAATGTTCGTGATTTTTCCTTTTGAAAAAAAGTTTTATCAACAATACAATTATGAAGTTGAATATGTTGGTAATCCGATAGTTGATGAGTTAAAAAAGAAAAAAGAAAAACTACCGGATAAAGAAAGCTTCTTTAAAAAAAATCAATTAACCGATAAGCCTGTAATTGCTCTTCTTGCGGGTAGCCGCAAGCAAGAACTGAAATATATTTTGCCGGAGATGTTAAAAGTAATTGAACATTTTCATGAATATCAATTTGTGTTGGCAGGAGCACCGGGATTTGACCAAGAAGATTATCGTCATTTTATTGAAAAATATCCTGTTAAGTTAATTTTTAACCAAACTTATGATTTGTTGAAACACGCCCGGGCTGCAATTGTAACATCAGGAACGGCAACACTCGAAACAGCCATGTTTAATGTTCCGCAAGTTGTGGTATATAAAATGAATAGTCTTACCTACGAAGTAGGTAAATATTTTATTAAACCCAAGTATTTTTCGTTGGTGAATATTGTTATGGACCGAACTATAGTGCAAGAGTTACTGCAAAAAAATCTACCTGAAAAAATTACTGATGAACTTTCAAAAATCCTGTATGATGAACAATATCGTTATCAGATGCTTGAAAACTATAAAGAGCTACAAAATATTATTGGCGAATCCGGGGCATCGCGCAGAACTGCCGAAATAATTTACAAAGATTTAAAACAATAGTTAGGTGTTTTTTTGTAATTAATTGACAATGAGTAATTATCAATAGCCCCGACTTTTAATACTAAACTGCTATCAAAATTAATAAAAAAATATTAGTATTATGCCGAACGATTAGCATGTTAAGAAAATTTATTTTCTGTTACATGATAACGATTCGGTATAAGTCGGGGGATTATAAGGTAACATATTAACAGGGCTTTTAGCCCAATTGAATTTTTGTTAAGCAAAAAATTTAATGAACTATTATTAAAAAAAAGAAACAATTAAACATTCTTAAATGAAAAATATACTTCTACTGATTTTAACATTATTCAATTTGGGTATAATTGCTCAAAATATTAAAATCGGTATTTTTAATGATAAAAATTCTCAAAAAATTTTATTGGAAACCGATAGGGGTAAATACAAAATAATTGCCGACGGTAAGAAAATTTATACTTTAAAAGGAAACAGAGCAATTATTTTAAATTATGAAAATGATGGTATCCGTTTAAATGCCGGTAAAAAAGAATACAAATCTTTAAAAAGTATTTCGGTAAACGGTAAAAAGAAATCAATAATCAGCCTTAAACTGATAAAACCAAAACAAAAAGTACGAAAATACAAAGGCGATTTGGATATTTCGGTAAAACAAAACAGCTTAAAATTGATTAACAAGCCGCCTTTTAATGAGTATCTTGCCGGTGTAGTTGAAGCAGAAAGCGGAACAAAAGCCGAAAGTGAATATTACAAAACTCAAGCAATTATTTGTCGCACCTATGCATTACAAAAATGGGAAAAACACAAAAAAGACAGATTTAATTTGTGCGATGGAGTTCATTGTCAGGCATATAAAGGCTTGCAAACAGAAAACAGGCTTATCCGGAAATCTGTTAAAAAAACGAAACAATTAGTTATTTTGGATAAGGATAATCGCCTTATTGAAGCCTTGTTTAGTGCCAACTGCGGTGGACAAACCAATAATTCGGAAATGGTTTGGTCATCGGAAATTCCGTATTTGCGTTCGGTAAAAGACCTGTATTGTATTAACCAAAGGCAGGCAAAATGGGAGAAAACAATCACGGTGTCAAGATTTATTTCCTTTTTAAACAGTAAGGGCTTGTCGGTTCCCGATACTTTTCCACCGGAGCGTTTTGAGTTTAAGCAGTCCCAACGTGTAAAATATTATACAATTAATAATCAAAAAATTAAACTCACAAGCATACGCTTTGGTTTGGGCTTACGCTCTACTTTTTTTGATATTGAACCCGAAGGTGATAAACTGATATTTCATGGCAGA
>JALSLF010000114.1 GCA_026988445.1 Bacteroidales bacterium | reverse complement strand
TTGGCGCTTGATTTGAATGCTTGTACAGGATGTAGTGCTTGTGTAATTGCTTGTCAGGCTGAAAATAATGTACCGGTAATTGGTCGCGAAGAAGTAATTAACCGCCGTATTATGCACTGGATGCGTATTGACCGCTACTATTCGGAACAAGCAGAAAATCCGGAAGTATTTTATATGCCGGTAATGTGTCAGCATTGCGATAATGCACCTTGCGAAAATGTTTGTCCGGTAGCAGCAACACCGCACAGCGATGAAGGTTTAAACCAAATGGCATACAACCGTTGTATCGGAACAAGATACTGTATGAATAACTGCCCTTATCGTGTACGTAGATTTAATTGGTATCAATTTACCAATAATGCAAAATATGCATTTACCGAAGACCTTGATTTATCACGTATGGTATTGAATCCTGACGTTTTAGTACGTACGCGCGGAGTTGTTGAAAAATGTACCATGTGTGTTCAACGAATTCAAGAAGGTAAACTAAATGCGAAGAAAGAAAATCGCCCCTTGCGCGACGGTGAAATTAAGCCTGCATGTTTACAAGCTTGTGCTGCCGATGCAATTATTTTTGGTGATTTGAATGATAAAGAAAGCAAAATTGCCAAAGCATACGAAAATGAACGTAATTATCATTTACTTGAAGAATTACACACTTTGCCTAGCGTTGGCTATTTAACAAAAGTACGAAATAATTCAGATAAAGATTTTATCAGCTAAATAAAAGAGCAGAATAATAGATTTATGTAATTTCCGTATATCGGGAAAAAACTTAAAAAACAGAATAATATGTATGATGCTAAAGTTAGAGGAATTCTAATTGAAGGTAATAAAAATTATCATCAGATTTCGGATGAAGTTTCAACACCTGTTGAAAGCAAGCCACCAAAATGGTGGTACGTGGCAATGGGTATTGCCACAATAATGCTACTTGCCGGTGTTTGGGCAGGATATGTAACCATATCACAAGGAATTGGCACCTGGGGCTTGAATAACTCAGTCGCATGGGGCTGGGGAATTATCAACTTTGTTTGGTGGATTGGTATCGGTCATGCCGGTACTGCATTCTCTATTTTCTTGTTGATATTAAGGCAAAAATGGAGAACATCAATTAACCGTGCAGCCGAAGCAATGACCGTTTTTGCGGTATTGGCAGCCGGTTTATTCCCTATGATACACATGGGACGTATTTGGTTTGCTTTTTACATTATGCCTTATCCGAATACAAGAGGTCCGCTCTGGGTTAACTTTAATTCACCACTATTTTGGGATGTGGTAGCAATCAGTACTTATTTAATGGCTTCTGCAACATTTTGGTATGTTGGTATGATACCTGATTTTGCAACCATTAGAGACCGTGCAAAAAAGACAGGAAATAAAATAAGGGAAGCAATATATGGTGCCTTAGCATTTGGCTGGGACGGCTCAACCAAAACATGGTTGCGTTTTGAGCATCTTGCCATGATACTCGGTGGTTTAACAGCACCATTAGTAATTTCAGTGCACTCAATTGTGGCAATGGACTTTGCTACTTCTGTTATGCCGGGCTGGCATACCACTATATTCCCACCCTATTTTGTAATAGGTGCAATATTCTCAGGTTTTGCTATGGTGCTCACTTTAATGATTATTATACGTAAATTCTATCATTTTGAAGAGTATGTAACCAGAGGGCACCTAGACGCTATTGGAAGAATACTTACATTCATAAGTTTAATTATGGGTACTGCCTACCTTACCGAAATATTTATTGCATGGTATTCGGGTAGCGAATATGAGTTCTTCACATTCTTTAAAAACCGTATAACCGGTGATTACTATTGGGCTTTTTATGCTATGTTTATTAGTAATGCTGTAGTACCGCAACTTTTCTGGTTTAAGAAAGTTAGGCAAAATATCACAGTAGTATTTATCATGTCAATCATAATTAATATTGGTATGTGGTTTGAAAGATACGTGATTGTTGTTACTTCACTATCAAAAGACTACCTGCCATCAGCTTGGGCAGATTATTCACCAACCATTGTTGAAATAATGCTTTATATCGGAACATTAGGCTTGTTTATAATGGGTGTACTTGCTTTCTTTAAATACATACCAATGTTTGCAGCAAGTGAAATTAAAGGTATTTTAAAACCAACTACGATTAAAGAAGAACAAAAAAATTAAGTTATGCAAAAAAATATAATTGGAATTTATACCGATGAAAATCTCGTTGCTCCGGCTATTGAAAAATTGGAAAGCGAAGGAGTAAAGGTAACGGATGTTTACACTCCATTCCCTGTATTTGAAATAATACATGCTTTAAAGCTGAAATCCCGCTTTCCTTATTTTGCTTTTGGATTTGGACTTACCGGATTTCTTTTAACATTTTGGTTCCTTTACTGGTCTTTTGTACAAAGTTATCCCTTAAATATTGGAGGTAAACCAAGCTTTACTCTTTCGTTTGTGATTATACTTTTTGTTATGGTTATTAACATTACGGTTATTTCATCCTTAATTGCCTTTTTTGTACGAGAAAAAAAAGGCCCCGGTGCCAAAGCAAAAGAAGTAGCTGAGGGGGTAAACGATGATAAATTTGTTTTGCTTATAGAAAATGCAAAACTTGATCAGGAGAAAACAGCAAAGGTGTCTGAAATACTCAAAGCATCAGGTGCTATTGATGTTATTGAAAAAGAAGTAGAAGCATAAAATTTTATTATTAACAAAAATAATATAATACCCTATAAAGATGCATATAAAAATTAATATAAAAGCAATTTTAAGTTTAGTTCTTGTTGTAACTATATTTTCTTCTTGTACCCACGACAAGAAAAAGCCGGGCATGCAATATATGGATGATATGGTAACACCCATTGCCTACGAAGATTATAGCCCTAATCCCGTTTTTGCAAACGGACAAACAGAGCAAACTCCTGTAGCAGGCACTATTGCCAGAGGGGAAATGCCGTATCCGTATGAACGTAGTGCAGAAGGACAAAAACTTGCAGGCGAAGAACTTCATAATCCTTATACGGCAACAAAAGAAGTTTTAGAGCGTGGGAAACTTAAGTTTGACATCTATTGTATGATATGCCATGGATCATCAGGTCGCGGAAACGGAACATTATTTGAAAGCGGTAAATTTACTGCACCTCCCACTGATTTGCTTGGTGATCGAGTACAAAATTTACCCGATGGAGAAATTTTTCATGTCATTACAAAAGGTTCTATAGCAGGTTTAATGGGAGCGCATGGTTCACAAATTAAACCGGACGACCGTTGGAAAATAGTTACATATATTAAAAACGGATGTTCTGTTAAAGTAAAATAACAACAATTAATACGATTGAAAAAATATATAAAAATGGAAAATAATTATATCCCTTCATCAAAAGTAAAATATACATCATTTGCATTAATTGCCATTGGGATTGCAGCTTTAGGATTTGGCTTTGCAACAGGCGTTGAACGCACATGGGCTAACTTTTTACTCAATAGTTATTACTTTTTAACCCTGTCTATTGGTGCAGCCTTTTTCCTAACCATTCAATATATTACCCAATCAGGATGGTCGGCAATGTTTAAAAGAGTACCCGAAGCTATGATGGCTTTTCTGCCTGTTGGAGCAATATTGCTACTTATATTTTTAATTTTCGGTTCACACTCTGTTTATCATTGGACACATGCCGATGCAGTAGCAAATGATGAACTTTTGCAGCATAAAGCACCTTACCTTAATATCCCTTTTATGATTGCACGTTATGTTTTATTTGTGGGGTCATGGGTAATACTAGCCTGGATGATGCGTAAATATTCTTTATTAGAAGATGAAGTTGGCGGATTAACTTATTTCCAAAAAAGTGAGTTTTTGTCAAAAGTATTTATTTTCGTAATGGCATTTTCGTTTACAATGGGAACTATTGATTGGGTAATGTCAGTTAATCCTCACTGGTTCAGTACTTTATTCTCAGCAAAAAATTTCATGGCAGG
>JALSLF010000113.1 GCA_026988445.1 Bacteroidales bacterium | reverse complement strand
CACCTGTAGATAAAACAAACATCATCAAAATAGAAAATACAAAAATACGTGTTTTCATATCAGTTTAATTATTGTTTCATGCTCAAAATTACAAATATTTTTAACATAAACAGCTCATATTTAACTATTTTTAACAATTCACCGCAAGAAAAAGATATAAATATCTGATTTAAACGTTAATACATATAGCACGGTAAATACTATAGCATTAGCAAATCATCCATACCAAATATTCCGCTTTTCCCAACAATAAATTCGGCAGCCATTAAGGCGCCTTGTGCCAAGCCTTCCCTGTTTTTAGACTCATGCGTAATGACAATATTTTCAACATCCGAACTGTATGTAACGGTATGAATACCCGGAATTTCACCTTCTCTGAATGATTTTACAGCTATTTGTTCCGGACTTTCAACTTTTTCTTTAACCCAAGCATTTTTTCGATCCATTTCATTAATTATACCTTCGGCAATAGTTATAGCCGTACCGCTCGGTGCATCTAATTTATGGATATGATGCGTTTCGTCAACAGATACATCAAAGTTCTCAAACTTATTCATCATTTTAGCAAGGTATTGATTGAGTTTGAAAAAGATGTTTACGCCCAAACTATAGTTTGAAGCATAGAAAAATGCTTGATTTTCCTTTTCGCAACGCTGTTTTATCCCGTCAAATTTATCTAACCAACCGGTAGTTCCGGAAATTACCGGCAAATTAGCATCAAAGCACAAATTTATATTCTTAAAAGCCGATTCAGGATTGGTAAATTCAATAGCTACATCGGCTTTCTTTAAATTTTCAACTATTAAATCTTTCAGATTTGAATCATCAATTTTTAATACAATTTCATGTCCTTTTTGTACTGCTAATTTCTCAATGGTTTTACCCATTTTTCCATAGCCTATAATTGCAATCTTCATATTTTAAATACATTTTATTAATAAAAAACCCTAAGCAATTCTTTGCTGAATTTCGGAATTTTGCTTTACAAATTTAAACTTTAAAACAAACAATCAAGTATTTACACCAATAATTAAATTGGTATTAAGCAATAAAATCACAAAAAAAATGCTGTCCGAAACCGAACAGCATTACAAAATACATTATTGAAAATAAATTTACTTCACTTCATTAACAATCGCCTCAAAAGCTTTCGGATGGTTCATTGCTAAATCTGCAAGTACTTTACGGTTTAACTTTATTCCTTTTTTATTGATTTTACCCATAAATTCAGAATAAGACATTCCGTAAGCACGTACTCCTGCATTAATCCGCTGAATCCATAATGCTCTGAACGAACGTTTTTTGTTTCTACGGTCGCGATAGGCATACTGTAAGCCTTTTTCAACAGCATTTTTCGCAACGGTGTACACGTTTTTTCTTCTACCAAAATAACCTTTGGCGTCTTTTAAAATCTTTTTTCTTCTTTTTCTTGATGCTACTGCATTTACCGATCTTGGCATAATTTCTAATTTTTTTGAAATTTAGCGTTTCGCTTTACGAACACTTTTAAGGCTAAATTTCCGGTTAATAACTCCTTAAATAAATAATTAAAATCAAAATAAAACAATATTACTTCATGGCAAGTAATAACTTAATATTTTTTTCATCACTTTTATGAACCGTGGTGAAATAAGTTAAGTTTCTTTTTCTTTTTTTAGCCTTTTTAGTCAAAATATGACTTTTGTAAGCATGTTTTCTTTTGATCTTTCCACTGCCGGTTAATTTAAAACGCTTTTTAGCGCCGGCATTTGTCTTCATCTTTGGCATCTTACTACTCTTTTTGTTAAATAAAAAATATATTAACGATTAAAATATTTACACTTTCTTCTTCGGAGAAAAATACATAATCATACGTTTTCCCTCCAATTTAGGCAATTGTTCTACTTTTGCATAATCTTCCAATTCTTGCGCAAGCCTTAACAGTAAAACTTCGCCACGCTCTTTATAAACAATAGTACGTCCCTTAAAGAAAACATAGGCTTTTACCTTTGCTCCTTCTTCAAGAAACTTAATGGCATGTTTCAACTTAAAATTGAAATCATGTTCATCGGTATTCGGTCCAAAACGAATTTCCTTTACGGTAACTTTACTCGTTTTGGCTTTCATTTCCTTTTGCTTTTTCTTTTGGTGATATAAAAACTTTTGATAATCAATAATTTTACACACCGGCGGATTAGCACTCGGTGAAATTTCAACCAAATCCAATTCTCTTTCTTCAGCCATTTTCCAGGCTTCTTCAATTGAATAGATTCCGGTTTTATCCCTTTCATCACCTTCAAAAACAACCCGTACAGTTTTGGCTCTAATCTGTCTGTTAATTTTATGTTTAGGTTGTTGTTCTTGTGGCTTTCTATAGCCTCTTTTAAATCTTTTAGCTATTTTTTGGTCCTCCTATTGTTTAGTTAAACTTAATTTGCTAATTGTTTATCTATTTCAGTTTGCAAAAAATCGGCAAACTCTTTTAATTTCATTTTTCCAATATCTCCATGCCCTTGTTTTCTAACGGCAATCATCTCATTTTCAACCTCTTGCTCCCCAACAATCAGTAAATAAGGTATTTTTTTCAGTTCATTATCTCTGATTTTCTTCCCTATCTTCTCGTTACGGTCGTCAATTAAAGTGCGAATATCGTAATTTTTTAGAATATTCAAAACTTTTTTGGCATAATCATTATATTTTTCGCTAATTGGTAAAATAACAGCCTGGTCGGGTGTAAGCCAAAGCGGGAATTTTCCGGCAGTATGTTCAATCAAAACAGCTACAAAACGCTCCATTGAGCCAAAGGGTGCTCTGTGTATCATTACCGGACGATGTTTTTTATCATCGCTACCCACATATTCCAATTCAAAACGCTCCGGTAAGTTGTAATCTACCTGAATAGTACCCAATTGCCAACGCCTGCCAATGGCATCTTTAACCATAAAATCAAGTTTTGGTCCATAAAATGCAGCCTCTCCGTATTCCACTACTGCATTTAAACCTTTCTCTTCAACTGCTTCAATTATAGCACGTTCTGCTTTTTCCCAGTTTTCATCACTGCCAATATACTTACTAAGGTCCTCTTTATCCCGTAATGATATTTGTGTTTCAAAATTTTCAAAATCCAATGTTTTGAATATATACAATACAATATCTATTACTTTTAAAAATTCTTCTTTTAACTGGTCCGGACGACAAAAAATATGCGCATCGTCTTGGGTAAATCCTCTTACACGCGTTAAGCCGTGTAACTCACCACTCTGCTCATACCGGTAAACCGTTCCAAACTCCGCATATCGTACAGGCAAATCCTTATACGAACGTGGTTTTGATTTATAAATTTCGCAATGATGCGGACAATTCATCGGTTTCAATAAAAATTCCTCATCTTCATCGGGCGTATGAATGGGCTGAAACGAATCCTTTCCGTATTTTGCATAATGCCCCGAGGTAACATACAATTCTTTATTTCCAATGTGCGGAGTAATAACCGGCTCATATCCGTAATCGCGTTGAACTTTCTTTAAAAAATTTTCTAAACGCTCACGCAGTTGCGCACCTTTGGGCAACCACAAAGGCAAACCCTGACCAACTGCCTTTGAAAAGGTAAACAACTCCAATTCTTTACCAATTTTACGATGATCACGTTTTTGGGCTTCTTCAAGTAATTTTAGATATTCATCTAAAAGTTTTTGCTTTGGAAATGTGATACCGTAAACCCTGGTTAATTGTTTTCTGTTTTCATCACCACGCCAATAAGCTCCGGCAATTTTCATCAATTTCACCGCTTTAATAAAACCGGTATGCGGCAAATGCGGACCACGGCATAAATCGGTAAATTCACCTTGCTGGTAAAAAGTGATTGTACCGTCTTCCAATTCCGAAATCAACTCAATTTTATATTCATCCCCTTTTTGAGTAAAATATTCCAAAGCTTCGCTTTTACTTTTTTCGGTACGCAGGTAAGGAGCTTTTCGGCGTGCAAGCTCTAAAATCTTTTTTTCAA
>JALSLF010000112.1 GCA_026988445.1 Bacteroidales bacterium | reverse complement strand
ATCCATTTATTATCAGGATGAGTTTTCGCAAAATCTTGTACTTTTTGTATTACTTCATCAAAAGACTTGGTGCCACGCAAATCAACATTTTGCAAACTCAATCCATATCCATAAAAATGACAATGCGCATCATAAAATCCCGGATAAACCGATTTACCATTTAAATCAATTTTTTCATTAGCAGCGTATTTAGATAAAATTTCATCATTAGTGCCGGTGGCAATAAATTTTCCTTTACTCACCGCAAAGCTTTCGTAAATAGTAAAATTAGAATCTACAGAGTATATTTTTGCATTATATATTATTAAATCCACCGTTTGTTTTTGCGGTTCACAAGCAAAAAACATTATTATGACAACAAAAAACACAACAAAGTATCTCATAATTAACACATTAATAAGCAGTAAAATAGTTAGTAATTATAATCCAAAAATAATAATTTTTTTTGTAATTTGTAATACAAATTACAAATTATCTATTAAAAAAACCGCAAAATTAATCTTGCGGCTTTTGTTTATGTTAAAATTTAAGGGTATATCAAAAAATAACATAAACTTAGTTAAAAATTTCTGCCAATTTTTTTTCCAAGTCTTCGCCGCGTAAACCTTTGGCAATAATTTTTCCTTCTTTATCAATTAAGACTGTAAATGGAATTGATTCAACGCCATAATCGCGTCCTGCAGCACTGTTCCAATATTGTAAATCACTCACATGTGTCCATTTACCTAAACCGTCTTGTTCAATTGCTTTAAGCCAAGCATCTTTTGTTTGGTCTAATGAAACACTGTAAATTTCAAAACCTTTATTATTGTATTTATTGTACAGCTTAACCATATTAGGGCTTTCAACACGACAAGGGCGACACCATGCAGCCCAAAAATCAATTAAAACATATTTACCGCGCAAAGAGGAAAGTTTAATGTTTTTCCCTGCCGGATTTGGTAAATCAATTTCAGGTGCTTCTGAACCTATAGACAGAAAATCAGCTCCCTGTACTTTTTTATGCAATTCTAAAACCAAAAAATTATCAGGATATTTAACGTATAAGCTTTTATCTAATTTTTTATAAACATCAAAATCCTTCTCGATTGAAAGTTCATCAATAAAAAATAAGGTAGAAAGCGAATTTAGATTATCAAGAATAAATTTACGTATGTATGCTTGTTTTTCTTCCTGAATTTTTTGAGCGTATTTTTCAATTTTTTCATCAAATTCTTGCGAAGATTTAAAGGTTGAATAAATAAGTGATGAGTTTTTTGAACCTTTAATTTCCGGACTGTAAAGTTCCTTAACATCCGCTTTTACCGTAATATTTTCATTGGGTTCTATGATAAGAATCAAATAGTTTTCCTGATCCAGTCTTAAACGATAAAAATTAGCTTTATCAACGGTTGCTTCAATAGAAAAATCGCCTTCATCAGATAAGTCAGCAGATGCTAATTCTTGCTGTGTAATAATATCTTCAAGATATATTTTATCAAAATTGGCTTTATTTTGAATATTACCGGTAATTTTTACGTTTGCTTGCGAAAAAACAAGGCTTGTTCCGAATAGAACAAATAATAATTGTATTAAAAAAAATTTCATAAAAGTTAATTTAAAAATGAATGATACAATAACATTATTGTATCTTTAGGTAACGTAATAATAAGAATAAAATTATTTTACCTGGTCATGGTAAGAAATTCAAAAACCAGAAATGCAACATAAAAAAGAATTAATGAAACCCCCATTCTTTTACCAATATTCCATCTATTAACCATTAATAGTAACAACATTCCGATAATAGAAAGAAGTAATAATCCGGTTGAAGATATCAATTCATCTGTTTTTATGGAAATCTTTTTCCCGTACATGATAATCATGAGTATAAAAGGAATTCCCATTCCTATTAAAACATCAAAAATATTTGAGGCAATAGCATTAGTAACCGCCATTCCTCCACGCTTTTGTTTTGCTACAATTACCGAAGAAAGCATATCAGGTACTGATGTACCAATTGCCAAAACGGTTAATGCGATAAATGCCTCAGGAACATCCATTATTTTAGATATCTGAATAGCACTTTCAACTAATACCCAGCTTAACAGTCCAATTAAAAAAATAGACATTAAAAAAACAAAAAGAACACTCTTTTTATAAATAAACATTTTATCTATAATAAAATCTATTGGCTGCACAATCTTCTGTAAAGTAGCAAGCAAAGGGGTAATAATCTTTTTTGTTTTGGGTTTTTCTTTTTTTTCACTAATTATTTTCACTTCCGGCTTAAAAGGAAAAATATTTTTCCAACGAACTACTAAAACAACATAGATTATATATAATACAGGGAACAATACAGCTTCAACGATACTAATATTCCCGTCTAAAAATACATAATAAAGAAATACAACACCTACCAAATAAAATAGCAAGTCGCGCAAAATAATCATTTTGTTTACAGTAAAATGACCAACAAGACCGACTACTCCGGTAATAACAATCAAATTAAAAACTGCCGAGCCAACAATTGTTCCCATCCCTATCTGTTCATGCCCCCCCGGATGAACAACCGAAATAATAGCTACAAAAAGCTCAGGAGCACTTGACCCGACTGCCATAAGTGTAGCACCTGCAGCATCGGATGAAAGTTTGAGTTTAGCAGCTATTTCATCAAGTGATTCTACAAAATAATCATCACAAACTTTTGCCAACAAATAAAATGACAGCAAAAGAACAATAAGGTAAATTGGTAATAAAAACATCAGAAATTAATATTTTAGGAAAAATACCTTAATGGCTCTCGTTAACAAAACAATCATTAATAATTGTTAAAAGCATTGGAATTTTTATGGGTTTTGAAATGTATCCGTCAAATCCGGACTCCAGTATTTCTTCGCGCTCTCCTGACATGGCAAAGGCTGTTTGTGCGATAACAGGGGTATCGGGTTTCATTTCTTTGATTAATTTCATGGCTTTATAACCATTCATTTCAGGCATTTTTAGGTCCATTAAAACTAAGTCTATTTGATTTTCTTTAAATAGGTTCACGGCTTCCTGTCCATTTTTTGCCCAAACTACCTTAGCGCTCGTCCTATTCAATACCTCCTCAAGAAATAAATAATTTATTTCTTCATCCTCTGCTACTAAAATAATTTTATCTTTCCAATCGTATGAATCAAACATTTGCTGTTTTCTATAAATTTCAATTCGCGCTCAAATATAAACAAAATTAATAAATTCATTGCAATTAAAAAAAGATATTTTTATAAATTAAATATGAGATATCGTTCAAGTCAAAGAACAGAAACACTTTTATAAAAAATTTATATACTTTTGAATTTGAATTAACAAAATTGTAAATTATGCGAAAAAGTATTGAAATAATTTGTTTAAACAATAATTCAACAAAAAATTATCCTTTGGGCACCAGCCTAATGGAAATAATTAAAGACCAAAATATCAAACTTGATTATCCTGTTTTGGCTGCCTTGGTTAATAACGAAGTTGAAGAATTAAATTATGAAATATTTAAACCGAAAACTATTGAATTTATTGATATTACCCATAAAGACGGCTGGCGCATGTACATCAGATCTTTATTTTTTATTTTAATAAAAGCGGTTAAAGAACTTTATCCTGATAAAAATCTTAAAATCGAACATTCGATTTCAAAAGGGTATTATTGTGAAATTAATGGTTTTACCAATGGAGATATGTTGCAAGTTGCTTCGGATATTGAAAACCGTATGCGAAAGATTATTGCTGACGATATCCCTTTTGAACGAAATGAGGTTTTGGTTGAAAAAGCTATCGAAATTTTTAAAAACAATAATTTTGAAGAAAAGATACTCCTTTTTCAAACCTGTCCGCAATTTTATACTTCGGTTTATTATTTAGATAAGTGTGCCGACTACTTCTATGGATACTTAGTACCCTCAACCGGTTATATAACTATATTTGATTTGGTAAGTTACTACGATGGTATGCTATTACGCATTCCAAACCGTAAGCAACCTGATGAGTT
>JALSLF010000111.1 GCA_026988445.1 Bacteroidales bacterium | reverse complement strand
TCATCCCTGTTAATTGTCGGGTAAGTTTATCTCGCACCTTTGGTGCTTAGCTGTTTTTTTGAAACAATACACCTACCCCCTTGGGATAGGCTATTATATTCCGCACCTTTGGTGCTAAGAAATTGCTTTTGATTTTTTATAATTCAAATTTTCTGATTAAATTTTAAAAAATAAACTTATGAAATTATTAAGTTTATGAACGGTGAAGCCCTCAACGAAGGTAATTAAGCAGCTTAGAATCAGTAGCACCAAAGGTGCAAAACATTATAACATTGGGTACAGCCCAATGACCTCTAATACAAATAAAAATAAGCACCAAAGGTGCGAAATAATCCCGTATTGAACCCGTAACTATATTCGACTGTAAAATCAAAATCATCCCTGTTAATTGTCGGGTAAGTTTATCTCGCACCTTTGGTGCTTAGCTGTTTTTTTGAAACAATACACCTACCCCCTTGGGATAGGCTATTATATTCCGCACCTTTGGTGCTAAGAAATTGCTGTTGATTTTTTAAAGTTCAAACTTTCTGATTAAATTTTAAAAAATAAGATATGAAAACAATGTAAAAGTTAAAATTTCAAATCTTTGGTGAATAGAATTTTTTAAAAGCAATTTCCCTGTGTTATAAAAACACGCTTATATCAATAATAGAAAAAATCTTTATCTTTGCGTTCTTTTAAAAATAAATTATGCAAAAAAAAATAAAAGATATTATTATTGCCTTTGACGGGCATTCTTCATGCGGTAAAAGTACGCTTGCAAAACAAGTCGCAAAAGAGTTAAACTATACCTACATTGATACCGGTGCAATGTATCGTGCCGTAACTTATTGGGCAATAAAAAATAATTTTGTTCAAAACAAAAATATCAATGTAGAAGCTTTAAAATCATCATTAAAAAATATTGAAATTACTTTTCAAAAAGATGATACAGGAAAACAAAGTACTTTCTTGAACGGGGAAAATATTGAAAAGCAAATACGTAGTCTTGAAGTTTCAAACAGTGTAAGTTATATAAGCGAACTGGATTTTGTGCGCAAAAAATTGGTTGCCCTGCAACAAGCAATGGGTAAAAATAAACGCATTGTTATGGACGGGCGCGATATAGGCACGGTAGTTTTTCCGAATGCGGAATTAAAAATTTTCATGACCGCCGATGTTGATGTGCGTGCCCAACGCCGGTATAAGGAACTTATTGAAAAAGGCGAGAGCGTACAATTTGAAGAGGTAAAAGCAAACATAGAACAACGCGACAAAATAGACCAAAACCGTGCAATAAGCCCTTTGAAAAAAGCAGATGATGCCATTGTTTTAGACAATAGCCGGCTTACTCGCCAAGAACAGTTTGAAAAGGTAATGAATTTGATTTACGAAAAATTCTCTATTAAATGATAAAAATTGAAATTGATAATCATTCCGGATTTTGTTTTGGAGTGGAAGCAGCTATAAAAAAAGCAGAAGAAGAATTAGCAAAAGGCACTGATTTATACTGTCTCGGGCAAATTGTGCATAACGACATGGAGGTAAAGCGTCTGGAAAACATGGGCATGAAAACCATAGATTACGAAACATACAAAAAAATAAAAAATGTAAATGTTTTATTACGTGCCCACGGCGAAGCACCGGAAACATACCAAATAGCAAAAAAAAACAACATCCGTTTAATTGATGCCACCTGCCCTATTGTTACTAAATTTCAGCAACGCATAAAAAAAGCTTATGACGAAGAACCTGAACGACAAATTGTAATTTACGGGCAAGAAAAACATCCTGAAATTATCGGACTTTCAGGTCAAATAGCTTTTAAAGCCATTGTGATTGAAGATGAAAACGATTTGAATAAAATTGATTTTGACAAACCTTTAAAACTATACTCACAAACCACAAAATCAGCATTAAAATATCAGAAAGTAGCCGATAAAATTGATGCAAAAGCAAATGGAAAAGCCGAAATCAGCAAAACCCTGTGTAGAGCGGTATCGGGACGAGAACCTGACTTGGAAATTTTTGCTCAAAAATACGATGTAATAATTTTTTTAAGCGGGAAAAACAGTTCTAACGGAAAAATGCTTTTTAATGTGTGTTTGCAAAAAAATCCAAACAGCTATTTCATCACTTCTGTTGATGAGTTGAAAAAAGAATGGTTTGAAAATATTCATTCCGTAGGAATTACCGGAGCAACATCTACCCCGAAATGGTTAATGGAAAAAGCACAAGAAAAAATATCCGCCATTTTAACTGAATAAAAATGTTTTTTATTTTATCAAAAATATTATCATTTTTATTTAACCCGCTTAGCTGGGTGTTTATTTTATTAATTTTAGCCTATTTTAACAAAAACAGACAGTATAAAAAAAGATTGCTTTATTTTTCAATAGCCGTATTATATGTGTTTTCAAACAATTTTATTTTTCATATTGCTAATTCCGTTTGGAGTATGCCGGCTGTAAAACTATCGCAAAATCAAAACTACAAATTGGCAATAGTACCCGGCGGCATGGCTAATTTTGACGACAATGTTCAACGGATACGTTTTTCAGCATCAGCCGACCGTTTATTTCAAGCAATTTTTTTATACAAAACACAAAAGGTTGAAAAATTAATTATAAGCGGAGGCTCAGGAGATATTTTACATCCCGATTTGTTAGAATCGGAAATAATCAAAAATTATTTAATGAAAATTAATATTCCCGGAAATGATATTTTAATTGAAAACAAATCGAAAAATACGCATGAAAATGCTTTTTATACAGCCAAATTACTAAATAGTATTAATTTTAAAGATTCGTGTATCTTAATTACATCAGCTATGCATATGCGCAGGGCAAAAGCATGTTTTGAAAAAGAAGGAATAAAAATAATACCTTATCCAAGCACACAAATATTGGAGAAACATTTATATTCGCCTGATAAATTATTTTTACCCGACGCATCCGTTTTAGCAAACTGGCAACAATTATTGCATGAAACTGCCGGATATATAGTATATTGGCTGCGCGATTATATCTAAAAAACAAGTTTATGAGATTTTTTTACATTACGACAATTATCCTGTTTTTAGTATTTAATTCACATGCTCAAAATAAGGAAAACAAAGAAAAAACCTACCTTATCGTATTATCAATGGATGGTTTCCGATGGGATTATCCGGATAAGGCAAACACGCCTAATTTGGATTATATTGAAAAAAATGGTGTTCGCGGAAAAATACAGCCGTCTTTCCCGACAAAAACATTTCCAAATCATTACACAATGACAACAGGATTATACCCTGACAATCACGGTATTGTAGCTAATGAATTTTGGGACGACAGTTTAAAACTATTTTATCGAATACCTGATAGAAAATCAGTAAAAAATCCGGCATTCTACAAGGGAGAACCTATTTGGGTAAGTGCAGAAAAACAAAACATAAGGGCAGCCACTCTTTTCTGGGTAGGCAGTGAAACCGCAATAAAAGGACTACAAGCTACCTACTGGAAAGATTATCAGCACAATATGCCTTTTGAAGACAGAATAGACACGCTTATTTCATGGCTTCAATTACCGGAGGATAAACGCCCCCATTTGATTATGTGGTATATGCACGAACCCGATGGTGTTGGACATAAATTTGGACCGGAAAGCGAACAAACCATAAAAACAGTAGAATACTTGGATAGTCTTATCGGTGTTTTTTTAACAAAGTTAAAAGATACGGATGTTTCTGCAAAAGTAAATCTTGTATTTACATCCGACCATGGTATGTGTCCGATTTCTACGAATAGAATTATTTACTTGGAAGATATTTTAGATACGGCAGATATTGAACTAATTACCGGTGCAAACCCTGTTTATAACATTAAAGTAAAAAAAGGAAAACTCGAAAAAGTATATCGCTCGTTGCAAATTAAACATATAAAATGTTGGAAAAGCGGTGAGCTGCCGGAAAGACTACATTACGGAAATAACCCTCGCGATTTGGATTTAGTACTTGTAGCCGACTCGTCATGGTCTATTGAAAGAAAACATAAGAAACTTATTCACT
>JALSLF010000110.1 GCA_026988445.1 Bacteroidales bacterium | reverse complement strand
GATGATAATTGTTGGCTTATTGCTGATTGCATTATTTATATCTGTTTTATTGGTTGATATTTTTTATGTCTTGCTAATATTGCCTGTACTGGCTTTATTGGTTTTTTATTTAATTGAACAAAATAGAACTTTTGCTATGTTTGCTCTGATTATTTACATAGTAGTAAGTACGTTTTTTTATGTAGTTAATAAATACACTATTCATTTAGAGCAAGTATATATAGTATTATTGAGTACAATTGCTTCGATAATTTTGTTTATTTTCCCTGCTTATAAATCTAAAATTAAATCTTTCGGTTTAATTTCTATTGTACTGATAAGTACCATGCTCTTTTCTTTTTCGGTAGATTATATTTTTTATCATGTTTTGGAAAAGCATCAACGCACGCGTATAAATGTGCTTTTGGGTTTAGAGCAAGACCCGGCAGGTGTTGGTTATAATGTAAAGCAATCAGAAATTGCGATTGGCTCAGGAGGAGTTTTTGGTAAGGGTTTTTTGCAAGGAACACAAACAAAATACGACTTTGTACCGGAACAAGATACCGATTTTATTTTTTGCACCGTAGGAGAGGAGTGGGGCTTTGTTGGAACAACAGTTGTGGTTTCTCTATTTCTGTTTCTCCTTTTGCGATTAATAATTCTTGCCGAAAGACAAAAATCATCCTTTAGTCGCTTTTATGGTTATAGTGTAGCTGCTATATTATTTTTTCATGTGGTTATTAATATTGGTATGACTATTGGGCTGGCTCCGGTAATAGGTATTCCTTTACCTTTTTTTAGTTACGGAGGTTCTTCATTATGGGCATTTACCATTTTACTGTTTATTTTTATACGAATGGATGCTTCAAGAAAGGAATTGCTGTAATTTTAAAGAATTACAAATCATTAAGGCTTATGCCAGTTTTAACCCATTTTCAGTACTTTTATCAGGAACAGCTAAAACAACCGAACCGTTTTTTTGAACAAATCCGGTAATTAGGCATTCTGACATAAATGTAGCTATTTGTTTGGGTGGAAAATTTACAACAGCAATAATCTGTTTATTCAATAAATCTTCTTTCGCATATAAATCGGTAATTTGAGCACTGGACTTTTTAATGCCGATTTCCTTTCCAAAATCAATGCTTATCTTATAAGCCGGTTTACGCGCTTCGGGGAAATCTTCAACATCTATAATTGTTCCTATACGCAATTCTATTTTTTCAAAATCATTCCAAGAAATTTGTTCCATTTGTAGAAGTTTTAAGGTTTAATAAAAATACAAAAAAAACGGTTACATTCAATTAAATGCTTTCTTGAACGTAACCGTAGTTTATTGAATAACTTTTAAACTTATTGTATCGATATTTCTCTTACAGGTTTTACTTTTGCTTCTTCCTTTTTAGGAATTTCTATTTTTAAAACACCGTCTTTATATTCAGCACTGATTTTTTCAGCATCTGCTGTATCGGGTAAAGTAAATGATCTTTGGAAAGCGGTGTAGTTAAACTCACGTCTTGTGTAGTTTTTACTTTTTTCTTCATCACTTTCTTCACGCTCCGAACTTACAGACAATACATTATTGTCTAAATTTACTTTAAAATCTTCTTTTTTTAAACCGGGAGCAGCAAATTCTATTGCAAAACGATCATCTTCTTCTACAATATTAACTGCAGGAAGTGTGGATGAACTTGCTCTACGACCTGTATTGGCATCAGTTGTGCTAAAAATATCTTCCAATAAATCAAATGGAAATCCGCTGTAATTTGTTCTTAAAAGTGTCATTTTTTAGTCCTCCTTTATTTTAATTAATTTTTTATTTCACCTTAAATCCGAAGCTATCTTCTACTGCAAAGCCAAACTGCTCGTCATTATTGGGAATGCTCGTTTTTCGATACTCACCATAACTAATGCTATGTCTGCGTGTCTCAAAACTGCGCTACACCAATACTAACGCACATTTTGGCTTTTCGCTACGAACATAGCTGCGGATTTAAGGTTTCAATTTTCGCTTTGATATTTTCAATATTTATACCAATACCACTTTTGCGACTTTCTGACTAAAAAAACAACAATATTAAGACAAAATGTCTGGCGTTACACTATTGCTTATGACAATATGTCTTAATCCTTTAAAATGAAAAACTGAGTTTATTGCGCCAATAATAGAATAATTTCTGAATATCTTCAGGAGGTTCCGAATCATAAGTTGCCTCAAAACCGGTATTAAAAGCAAGTTTATCCGTTATTTTAAAAGAAAATATTGTTTCGGATGATATACGATAATCTGCAAAACGTGATATATGAGGTTGATAATAGGTAATACTTCTCATTTTAAGCGATTCGCTAATATCCCATGTAATTGATGCATATAAATCAAGCCGGATAAACCGGGTAATGCTTGTCAAAGAATCAGAGAGCTTTTCATATTCATACATTACAGGCGAGGCAATATATATTTTTGCTTTATTATGATTTAACAGTCTAAATCGCGGACCTAAGCCTGCAACAAAACGTTGGGTTAATAACTTTATCGGGTTGTATTGCGATTGCCCAAATGCATCAATTTGTAAAAAACTACTGTCTTTTACGGTATAGTTATAGCGTAGATGTTGAAATCCACTATTTACAATATTTTCGTCATCAACACGCATCATATTTAAGTCACTTAACAATAAAAACAAATGAGCACCTTTTCGGTATTGTAAATCTATATTATTGCTAAACTGCATTACATTTTTACCATTATCCAATAATTGAAAACCTAAACCGATTTTTCCCTGAAAACCTTCATCTTCACCTTTTCTTTTTTTTTCAACATTCACAACTTGTGCATCAATATTCTGCCAAAAGACACAAAATAATAAAACGCTAATAATTTTTTTAAACATAATAAGTTATTTAGAGTTAGAGAGCGCAAAATTATAGGATAATCTTTGGTTTATGATAAAAAACACCTTGATTTCTTAAAATTTTGTTTATAATACCATAATAAAAAACTAATTTTGCATAAAGATTAAATTAAAAAGTTATGTACAAATATCTAATTTTCGGAATTCTTTTGTTTAGCTCATTTCAGCTTAAAGCTCAAGAAAATGAGGCACAAGCTGAAATGATGTTTAAAGATACTTTACATATTTTTGGTAAAATTTGGTATCAAGCAAATGCAGAATATGAATTTGTTTTTAAAAATACCGGAAAAACTCCTTTAATTATAAGAGATGTAAAATCATCATGTGGTTGTACCGTTCCCAAATGGAGTAAAGAGCCTGTTTTACCAAAAGGAAAAGGTATAATTAAAGTGAAATACGATACGAAACGTATTGGAGAATTTTATAAAATAATTACGGTTTATTCTAATGCTAAAAATTCGCCTGTTAAATTATACGTTCAGGGAAATGTTCGAGTAACTGATTAATATATCTTAAAACAATAATTAAAATTACAAAATCATGCCTAAATTATCAATAAGAGCACACGAAATGCCTGCATCGCCAATCAGAAGGTTAGTGCCCTATGCCGAAGCAGCAAAAAAACAAGGAAAAAAAGTATATCATTTAAACATCGGGCAGCCCGATATTTTTTCTCCTCAAGAAGCACTTGATGCAATTCATAATTATAAAGAGCAAGTGATTGAATACAGCCACTCTGCCGGAAACGAAAGCTATCGTAAAGGTTTGGCAAAGTATTATCAATCAATAGGAATAGATGTTGATCATACTGAGATTATGGTAACAACCGGTGGCTCAGAGGCAATTGTATTTGCAATGCTTGCTTGTATGAATCCCGGTGAGGAGATTATTATTCCCGAGCCTTATTACACAAATTATAGTGGATTTGCCAATGAAGCCGGCGTAAACGTTGTTCCTATTACTTCAAAAATAGAAAACGGTTTTGCTTTACCGCCAATTAGCGATTTTGAAAAGGTAATTACCAACAAAACCAAAGCCATTATTATTTGTAACCCGAATAACCCTACGGGTTATCTTTACTCAAAAGAAGAATTATATCAAATAAAAGAACTTGCTTTAAAATATGATTTATTTGTTTTTGCCGATGAAGT
>JALSLF010000109.1 GCA_026988445.1 Bacteroidales bacterium | reverse complement strand
TACGACTCTTTTATTACATGTGTAACTTGTCATGATGTTCATGGAGGAAGAGCGTTTGGTGGAAATACAGAAGGGAATATGATGCGTGATGGACGTTTGCAAAACCGAGAACCGGGTTTGCAATTCACTTATCTTATAGAAGCTCCGGGGGGATTTCCTTTTGTTACTTCGGAAGGTGCAAACAAACTTAACAGTATTGGAGGAGTTGTTCGGAGCGGAATTGATTACCGTGCCGGATATAATGGTACAGAAACAAACGCTATTTGTGGGGGATGTCATGGCGAAGTGTATCCAAGCACCAATGAATATGATGCAACAGGAACTGCCGGTAACTCTTGTCTGGAATGTCACATGATGGGTCCGGTTTCGGGTTATTATATTGAATATTTCAGGACATTTAATTGACTCGGTATGACAAAATATCCTTAGCATGACATAGATACAAAAAATGATAAAGCTCTTAACTCGTTTTTTATTTAGCCTAAACTGACCGATTATGAACGATTTATTAATTGTAAACTAAAAGCTATTCCGCAATATTAAATTTTTATAAAAACATGGTAAAAAGTCATGTTTTAAATAAACTTTCTTACTTATTTTTATACGCATGTATTTAACATTGTACATGTTAAGCTATTTACATTGATATACAGATAATTAAATATAAAAGAGCGATGAAGAAAATTTATAAATTTTTTATTTCGATGCCTACAATGGCAGTTTTGTTGATAATGTATGCTACGGCAATGGCTGTTGCAACATTCGTTGAAAATGATTATGGTGCAATTGTTTCAAAACATTTCATATATCAAGCATGGTGGTTTGAACTAATTCAGCTTTTATTAACAATCAATATGATTGGTAATATTTTTAAGTATAAATTGTATAAAAAGGAAAAATGGAGCATTTTAACTTTTCATGTAGCTTTTATTATTATACTTATTGGTGCCGGAATTACCCGTTACATTAGTTTTGAAGGAACAATGCATATACGCGAAGGCGAGGAAAGTAACACCATTTTGTCGGGAGAATCTTTTTTTCAAGTAGATTTAACAGATAATAATGATAAAATTCATTATGAAAAAGAAATCTTTATTTCTCCTATGTTGAAAAACAAATTAAAAGAAGAAATCGAAATTTCAGATAAAAACATCAGTATAGAACTGAAAAATATTATACCTAATCCGAAAGAAACAGTTGTAGAAGTAATAGGAGGAAAACCAATTATTGAGTTGGTTTTTTCATCACACGGGAAAATGGATAGTCATTTTCTTGCTGATAAATCAACAATAGCTCACGGCAATCTACATTTTTCTTTTAATCAAAAAAATGCTTCAAATTCTGTACAGTTTTTTACAGAAAATGATAAACTCTATATACGTTCGCCATATGAATTAAATAGGCAAACCATGAGTGGAACTATTGACACGGTTTTTCCTGCCGGAGAAAAATTAGCATTAAAGGTTAATCAAATATATTCTATTGGTGAAGAGCTTTTTGTTGTTACAAATTACTATAAAGAGGCAAGAATATCTTACATACCCGGAGATGTGAGTAACGGAATTGAGTTTTTTGCTTTGGAATTTGAGCTGAGAAGCGGAAATGAAACGCAAAAGGCTGAGGTATTGAGTGCCTACGGCTCAATGGGACTTCCTGCATATACTAATATTAATGGTGTAAATGTTAAGCTGGTTTACGGCGTAAAAGAAATTCATTTACCTTTTGCATTAAAATTAAGAGATTTTCAATTAGACCGATATCCGGGTTCAGAAAGTCCGTCTTCTTATGCCAGTGAAGTTACACTAATTGACAAAGAACATAATGTAAAAAAGGATTATCGTATTTTCATGAATAATGTATTGGATTATAGAGGATACAGGTTTTTCCAATCTTCATATGATAAAGATGAAAAGGGAACAATATTATCGGTAAATAAAGATAAAGCCGGTACATTAGTTACCTATTTAGGATATTTTTTGCTTGCTTTTGGTATGTTTTGGTCTATTTTTAACAAAAACAGTTTTTTTGTAGAGATGTTAAAGAAAACATCAGATATTAGAAACAAGAGAAAAGAATTAACTACGCTTGCACTTATTTTGATGATGTTTGCTTCGCAAAGTCTGTTTGCGCAGAGCTCGCGCCCACATATTGATGCCGAACATGCCAAAAAATTCGGAGAATTGTTTGTGCAAGACAATGGGGCACGAACAAAACCTTATAATACGCTTACAAGTGAATTGCTTCGCAAAATTTCACGGAAAGAAAAATTTTTGGGTTTAAGTCCAAATCAGGTTTTTCTGGGAATGGTTTTTAATCAGGAGTTTTGGAAAAATGCAAAAATGATTAAAGTAAGTAATCCGGAGCTTAAAAGAGTTTTAGGTGTTGAGGGTAAATATGTTTCGTTCAATGATTTAGTAAATTTACAAAAGCAAGAGTATAAACTAAAATCGTATGTAAATGAAGCTTTTAACAGAGAACCTTCCCACCGGACTAAATTCGATAAAGATGTTATTGCTGTAGATGAGCGAGTAAATATTGTTTACCAAATTTTTTCAGGGGGCTATTTGAGGGTATTTCCTGTTCCCGGCGATTCTCATCATAGGTGGCTAAACCCTTCTGAAAGTAAGTATATCACAAACAAAGAAGACAGAGAATTTGTTGCAAATGTATTTTCCGACTATTATAATGCAATGATTGCATCGGAAAAATCGGGAGACTGGACAAAACCCAACGAGATTTTAAATAAAATAAAAGAATATCAACGAAAGTATGGTGCAGATATTCTTCCTTCCGAAACAAAGTTAAAAATGGAAATTCAATATGTAAATATTGATATTTTTGATACCATTTATAAATATTACGGACTAATCGGCTTTGTTTTATTGATGTTTTTATTTGCAGGAATATTACGCCCGAAGATGAAACTTAAAATAATTACTATTGTTTCGGCTGTTTTGTTAGGTTTACTATTTATTATGCATACCTACGGGCTTGGTTTACGATGGTATATATCAGGGCATGCTCCTTGGAGCAATGGTTATGAATCAATGATTTACATTGCTTGGGCTACTATGCTTGCCGGATTTTTATTTATGAAGCGTTCGCCCATAACTTTGGCGGCTACCTCACTACTGGCTTCAATAACTTTAATGGTGGCACATTTAAGTTGGATGGATCCGCAAATCACGAACTTGGTGCCTGTACTTAAATCTTATTGGTTAACAATTCATGTATCGGTTATTACTGCAAGTTATGGTTTCTTTGGTCTTTGCGCATTGCTTGGTTTTTTATCTTTAATTTTAATGATTTTTAAAAGCGAAAAAAACAAGCAACGTATTGATTTAACCATTGCCGAACTTACTAATATCAATCATATTTCAATGATTGCCGGACTTTATTTACTTACAATAGGAACCTTTTTAGGCGGTGTTTGGGCAAATGAGTCATGGGGCAGATATTGGGGCTGGGACCCCAAAGAAACTTGGTCTTTGATTACTATTATTATATATACTTTTGTTACGCATACGCGTTTTATACCTGCTTTATATAACAAATACAGTTTTAATTTATTGTCGTTACTGGCTTTTGCTTCGGTATTGATGACTTATTTTGGCGTAAACTACTATTTATCCGGTTTGCATTCTTACGCCTCAGGTGATCCCGTACCGATACCTGACTTTGTATATTATACATTAGCTGTGATTTTTATAATTGCGCTTGCAGCATGGTATAGAAATAGAAAATATAGTGAAGAATAGAAAAGGTTACCGGAAAAATATTTAATAAATAAGCCTTGTCGTAGCGGCAAGGCTTATTTTTATGCAAAAATTGCGGTTAATTGCTCAAAAATTGCACCAAAAAGCACACATTAATATAAATTTTGTAAAATAAGATAGATTATTTTGCAAATAAACTTTTTTTTTCGGCTTTTTAATTTATTTTTGTTCTGGAATCTGAAATTTCTTTTTTTGATAAAATATAAACTTTTAAATTAATGCTCAAACAACGATTACAACAAAAACTTGTACAAAAATTATCACCACAGCAAATT
>JALSLF010000108.1 GCA_026988445.1 Bacteroidales bacterium | reverse complement strand
CTCTTTTAATTCGGCTACTTTATTTTGTGCTAACTTTATTTTTGCCATTTTATTAAATTTTTAAATTAATTAGAAATTATTCAATCTCTATCTTCTTTTTTTTGTCGAAGTAATTTGTATGTAAAAGTTCATGAGATTTTTCTCCACAGGGCTCGCCCAAATACTCCTCATACAATTTTTTAATGTACGGGTTTTCGTGTGATTTACGAATTGGTTTACCTGCATCTTCCTGATAAATAGCCATTTGTCTTTTTTTCAAAATATCAATATCTCCATGATGATAGGGTTGCCCACCACCACCGATACAGCCGCCCGGACAAGCCATAATTTCAATAGCATGAAATTGTGATTTTCCTTCTCTGATTTCTTCTAATAATTTACGTGCATTACCTAAACCATGTGCAATACCAATATTTATATCTAAGCCGTTAAAATCTATTGTAGCACTACGGATACCGTCGAATCCGCGTAGTTCATGAAAATCTACTTTTTCAAGGGTTTTTCCTGTGTGTAATTCGTAAGCAGTACGAACAGCCGCTTCAATAACTCCGCCGGTAGTACCGAAAATCACTCCTGCACCGGACGATTCGCCAAGCGGACGGTCAAAATCATCTTCTTTAAGGGCATTAAAGTTTAAGTTGGCGCCTTTAATCATTTGAGCCAGTTCGCGCGTTGTAATTGATACATTTACATCAGGGTCTCCGTTTACGGCAAATTCAGGACGTGCAGCTTCAAATTTCTTAGCCAAACAAGGCATAACGGAAACCACTACCAAATCTTCGCGTTTTATTTCCAATTTCTCGGCAAAATATGATTTTGCTATCGCCCCAAACATTTGCTGTGGTGATTTTGCCGTTGAAGGTATATCCAGCATATCGGGAAAATGATATTCAAAGAAATTAACCCAGCCCGGACAACAAGAAGTAAGCATGGGTAATTTAACATTTTTATCCCCTTGCAGATGTTTATTTAAACGTCCGAGTAATTCTGTTCCTTCTTCCATAATGGTAAGGTCGGCGGCAAAATCTGTATCAAAAACATAATCAAAACCAATTTTGCGTAAAGCCGTAACCATTTTGCCGGTTACCAAGCTGCCTGCTTCCAACCCGAATTCTTCGCCAAGAGCTGCCCGAACAGCAGGAGCGGTTTGTACAATCACTGTTTTTTTCGGATTCATAATGGCTTCCATTACTTTCCAAGTATTATCACGCTCAATTAGTGCACCTGTCGGGCAAACGGCTACACATTGTCCGCAAAAAGTACAGTTTGAATGGTCTAAATCCATTTCAAAAGCAGGGGCTACAACCGAACCAAAGCCTCTGTACAAAGCAGATAAAGTACCAACGGTTTGAACATCGTTACAAGCAGTTTCGCAACGGCGGCACATAATGCATTTTTCGGGTTCGCGTATAATACCCGGCGATTCATCACCTTTATAGGAAGATTTTTCACCTTGATAATGAATTTCGCGAATACCGAGGTCTTGTGCCAAGGCTTGTAAATCGCATTTCCCCGATTTTGTACACACCAAACACTCAAAAGGGTGGTCGGAAAGAATTAATTCCATAACTGTACGGCGTGCATTAACTACTCGCGGCGAATGAGTTTTAACAATCATACCGTTATCGCATTGCGTTTTGCACGAAGGTGCCAGATTTCTTCTTCCATCCACTTCAACTACACACATACGGCAACCTCCGGGCGTATTTTCAAAAGCCGTATCGCCCAATTTTAAATAACAAAGCGTAGGAATATCCACACCTGCCGATTTTGCAGCATCTAAAACAGTAGTTCCTTTATCAACAACTACTTGTGTATCATCTATTGTTAGTTTTATTTTGTCCATTCTGAATATTTTTGAAATTTTACAGTTTTAGTTATCCGATATAAATTGCACCGAACTTACATTTTTCCATACAAGCACCGCATTTTATGCAAATGTCCTGATTGATAAAATGAGCCATTTTACGTTCGCCGGATATTGCATCTACGGGACAAACACGTACACAAAGCGTACAGCCGGTACAGGCATCTTCTTCAATAATATATTGCATTAAGGCTTTACATTGTCCTGCATGGCATTTACTTTCTTTAACATGGGCTTCGTATTCTTCGGGGAAATTTTCCATTGTGGAAAGCACCGGATTAGGCGAAGTTTGACCCAAACCGCAAAGCGATGTATCTTTAATTACATTTGCCAGATTTTGCAACTTAAATAAATCATCTTCTGTACCTTTACCTTCGGTAATTCGATCCAAAATTTCATAAAGCCGTTTGTTTCCGATACGACAGGGTGCACATTTACCGCAAGACTCTTCAACTGTAAAATCAAGATAAAATTTTGCCATAGAAACCATACAATCGTCTTCGTCCATCACAATCATACCTCCCGAGCCCATCATCGAACCGGCAGCAATCAAATTATCATAATCAATGGGAACATCAAGGTGTTTTTCGGTTAAGCAACCTCCCGAAGGACCACCGGTTTGTACGGCTTTGAATTTTTTACCGTCTTTTATACCACCGCCTATATCAAAAATTACTTCACGTAAAGTTGTGCCCATAGGAACTTCAATTAAGCCTACATTATTGACTTTACCGGCAAGTGCAAAAACTTTTGTTCCTTTGCTTTTTTCGGTACCAATACTTGCAAACCAATCAGCTCCTTTTAAAATAATGGGCGGAATATTGGCATAGGTTTCTACATTATTTACATTCGTAGGCTGTCCTTTGTATCCTTTTTCCGAAGGGAAAGGCGGTTTCACACCGGGTTCTCCTCTAAGTCCTTCCATTGAGTGGATTAGTGCTGTTTCTTCGCCACACACAAAGGCACCCGCACCATAGCGTATTTCAATATCAAAATTAAAGTCAGAGCCAAAAATATTATTGCCGAGAAAACCATATTCGCGTGCTTGCTCAAGGGCAATTTTTAAACGCTCAATGGCAAGCGGATATTCGGCACGAATATAAACCAATCCTTTATCGGCACCAGTGCAGTACCCATTAATTGCCATAGCTTCGATAACTGTGTGTGGGTCGCCTTCTAGAATGGAACGGTCCATAAACGCACCCGGGTCGCCTTCATCGGCATTACAAACTACATATTTTTGTTCGGCTTTTACTTTCCGGGTAAGCTCCCATTTTAAACCTGTAGGGAAACCACCGCCACCACGACCGCGCAAGCCTGATTTAATTAACAGCCCAATGGTTTTTTCAGGTGTTAACTCGCTAAGTACTTTTCCCAGCGCCATATATCCGTCTCGTGCAATGTATTCATCAATATTTTCAGGATTTATAAAGCCACAATTCCGCAAAGCAATTCGGATTTGTTTTTTATAAAAATCCATGTGTTTAGAGTCGGATATTTTTTCTTTGGTTTCAGGATTTACGTAGAGTAAACGGTCAATTTTACGTCCTTTAATTAAATGTTCAGATACTAATTCAGAAGCATCATCAGGACTAACATGAACATAAAACGTATTATCGGGTATTATTTTAACAACAGGTCCTTTTTCGCAAAAGCCGAAACAACCTGTACGAACAACTTGTACTTCATTTTCCAAATTGTTTTCATGAATTGCTTGTTTCAGATTATCGGTTATTTCTTCGCTTAGCGATGCACGACATCCTGTACCGGAACAAACAAGTATCTGATTTTTTGTTTTAGCCATAATTATTCGTCTTTAATAGATTTAAAATTAACCGGAATTATACCATCAACCGGCTCACCTTTAATAATATATTTATCTATAATTTCTTGTGCTTTATCTGTGTCAACATAACCGAAAATTACCGGTTCTTCACCGGGGAGCGTTACTTCTATGGTAGGTTCGGCATAACAGTAGCCCATACAGCCTGTTTGTGTAACAACTGCATCTACTGCACGATTATCCAACTCGTTGACCATATAATCCATAGTTTCCTTAGCACCGGAAGCTATTCCGCAAGTAGCCATTGAAACTTTTATTTGTATTAAATTATCTATGCGTTCACCTTTTTCACGCAGGCTGATTTTGTTTTTCATATCTTCTCTCATTTTTTTGAGATCTTCTAATGATTTAATTTTTGCCATTGAACAAATTTTTAAGGTTTATATTATCTTTTTAATTGAAACTTACTTTAATATTCTCTAAATTTTCTTTAATCATCTCTTTTAAAAAATTAGCAACTTTCGGATTGTTTAAAGGAATATCTTCTAAAATTTCTTTTATTTCCATACTTGATATACTATACTGTTTATCGTTTTTTTTATATCTAAAAATGATGTTTTGCTCAGGATTACCGCTAATTAATAATGCAATGCTTGTGTAAATATCGCCCATAGGCAAACAGTCAATATTATTTTTTAAAAATTTAGCTGTTAACTTAGTTCCTTCTCCTTTTTCTGATATAATTTTAAGCCAACCGCCTGATTGTTCGGCATGTTGATTAAGCAGGGGGATTCCCAGTCCTACTTTTCGTGTAGTACGAGTAGTAAAAAACGGATCGTTTACTTTTTGTAATATAGTCTTGTCCATCCCCATGCCGTTATCGGTAATATGTATATTTATTTCTTGATTAGTTTCACTAATCAAAATTTCAATATTATCAGCTTTTGCTCTGATAGAATTTTGTACAATATCTAATATGTGTTCCGATATATTTTTCATAATCCGGCAATTACTTTTCTTCCGTCTTTACTTTTCAAACAAAGCTTAAACTCATTAAATGTTGTGCCTTTCATCATCAAATGAATAGGCTTTGTGCCAATTTGCTCAATATAATGAGCATCTGATGATGTAATGCTTGTATATTTTTCTTTATCAGATAAAATATTGTATGCTTTTGAGATATCAGCTAATTCCACGGCATCTATTTTAATATCATCAGGGATAAAACCTAATTGACTAATAATACTGTACATTGGTCGATCGATATGTGCAGGAATAAATAAACCATTTAAACTATGAACTTTTCTTTCAACTTGGTTTATAGTTGCGTTTAATCCGGATATTAACAGTTTTTTCTCTTCCCCTGCTATCATTTCATTTTTATCGACCCAAACTTGATCACCAAATTTTTCAGGAAGATTTTTAATATCGGGCAAATTTTTATTTAAAAATGATTGAAAAATTGAAATTTGTGCCAAATTTTCAAAAAATGCCAAACAGTGAATTTCTTCAAGTGTGTTAATTTCTACTCCGAGAAAGACACTAATACCATGTATTTTACCTAATCGATAAACTTCTTTGCACTGTTTTGTGGTATTATGATCGGTAATACCAATAATGTCCAGTTTCTTATTCTTTGCTTGTTTAATAATATTAGCAGGGCTCATTTCCAAGCTGCCGCAAGGAGATAGCAATGTATGTATATGTAAATCAGCCCTATATGTCTTCATAAGTTTATTTATAAAACAAGTTGTATAATTTTCCTGAAATAATAAAAGCAGGTTCTTTGGTTCCTAGTATCGGAATTTCTTCTTTTTCGCTTTGCTCAACCAGTTCGGTGTTTGGCTTAATGTTATTAATTAACAAAATAGCGGCTAAATCTTTTAAGGATGCCACAGCCAAAACATTTTTATGGTTCTGCAGTGTAATCCAAATTTGCATTTCCTGAGCTTTACCCATTACATCGCTTAATAAGTCAGATGTATATGCCCCTACTACTTCAATGTCCTCAAGCAGGTGCTCATTACTGAAAACTTCGAGATTAAGTGTTTTAACAATTTCAGATAGTTTCATTTTCTGCTCCTTTTTTATTACAGTTTTTTTCTAATCTTTTTTCGCCCCAGATTTTTTCAATAATTTTAATTGAATGTTCGGGACTTAATTTGTAATTTTTTTCCATGCCTCGCTGTATAAAAACACAGTTTGATAAATGTGCTTTTTTTGCAACCACATCTTTTGCAAGCGTTTGACAATCCGGAACACCACAAGCACCACAATCTATACCCGGTAAATAACACATAAGGTGTCTGATTTTTTTCATTTTAAGAAATGCTTGCTCCATATCATCATCTAAGCTATCAACCGGACGTGCTTCGATATTTATGTTTGTAATATTTTTATATAAGTTTTGATATTCTTTTGTATTGATATTTTTATTAACCGACTTTGGCAATTTTGACGCTCTGTGCTTTATTCGCTCAACGGTTATAAACCTGTTTTCAGTCATTAAAACACCTCCTGCACAACCATGATCACAGGCTCTTAGTTCGAGGAATTTTACATTGCTTATCTCTCCATCTTCTACTTTTTCCAAGAATTTTATTACATTGTGTACTTCATCAATTGCCAGGCATCGTCCTTTCATATTTTCGGCTTCCCCCCCCGTTAAACTCCATTGAAGAATTTTAGCCGACAAGGCAGTTTGCATTGCTTGCGGTTTAGTATTTTTTGACTTATTTTTTACTTCCAAAATATGATAAACTTTATTATACAAGGTGTTCATGTTAATAACACCCGTAATTAAAGTTTTTTTATTTGAGCTTTGAACTTTTAAATCGGCAATTTTTGCAGGACAAGGTGTTACATAGAAAATACCGGTTTCTTTATGTTCTATATCTTTTTTACCGGTTTGATTAATAAAATATTGCGCGGTAGCATCGGCAGGACTTTTTACGGGAATAATATTTTCAACCAAAGCGGGGAATTTAATTTGAATTAGACGTACAATTGCCGGGCAAAAAGTGCTAATAAGCGGTTTTTCGCGTCCTGTATTGTAATCATTCAGCATAATATCGTTGATAATTTCCACACTATCTTCGGCTAAATAAACATCAGTAAATCCGGTTTCCTTAATAGCACTAATAATTTCTTCATAGGATTTTTTCAGAGAGAATTGTCCGATAAAAACAGCCGGTACAATAGCAATTCTGTTTTTATATTCAAAAATTTGTGAAAAATCATCTTGTTCAACATAAATAGCGTGAACAGGACATGCACGCATACATTCGCCACAGTCAATGCAGCGATTTTCCATAATTATAGCTTTCCCCTTAACTATACGAATTGCTTTTGTAGGACATGATTGTAAACAATGCGTACACCCATAACATAAATCTTTATCTACTTTTAATGAATGATAAAATTCTTTTGTTCGCATAGTTTGGTAAATTATGATTTAAAAAATGTTATTAATTCAACCATTGTTCCTTGCCCAACTTTTGATTTAATGTTCAATATATCAGCATTTTTTTTCATATTCGGCAATCCCATTCCTGCACCAAAGCCCATTTCTCTAACTTTTGAAGATGCTGTTGAAAAACCTTCGGTCATAGCTAAATCAATATCAGCAATACCGGGTCCTTCATCAACTACTGTGATACGTATTTTTTCACTGTCAATTTCAGCATTTATACTTCCTTTATCAGCATGTGCAACAACATTAACTTCTGCTTCGTAAAGTGCCACTACAATTCTTTTTATGACTTTTGGGTTTACATTTAGTTTTTTCAGTATCTTTTTTATTTCGCTGGAAGCACGCCCTGCAGCCGAAAAATCACCACCTTTTATTTTATAATTAAAGTTCATCTTTTAATACACTGGTTCTAATTTATTTTCGTAAAGAATACCAATTGTTTTAAACATAGAATATTTACATTCTATGATTACCATATCGTTTTCATTGGCAATTTGTATCATTTCCTTAGATGCTTTTTTGTTGCGTACAAAAATAACACAAGGAATTTCTGCCATTTCAGCCGTACGCAAGGTTTGCATATTTGTTAAACCGGTAATTAGCACAACATTTTCTTCGTCAAGTGTTAAAACATCACTCATCAAATCGCTGGCAAAGCCGTATTCAATATTTTGCTTTAACATCTGTTTTCCGCAAACAAGCTTAGCATCCAATATTTTAGCTATCTTTTCAATGGTCATATTTTACATATATTCTATATCAACAACTTTTAAAAATTTTTCTTCAAGCAATTTTGCAATTCGTTTAATAACCGACCGGCGAATTTCCAATTCAACGGGAAGGTTCGGGTCCTGATGAGCTACATTTACATTTGTACCATTAAGTATATGTATTTCATCACTGTTTAAAAACATTTTCACAATACGATCGGCAGGTCCGTTTTTTAATGGATAATCGGAATTATAATCTTCAAGAATTTTAACAACTTTACCAAGTGTTAAAATTCCCTCGGTAACCAAATCAATACCGGCAACATAAGAAATGGGCGGTAAACTTTCATCAATGGTTTCTAAACCGGCTTTGGCTTTTAATTTCATTTCGCGCACCACAACTTCGGCAGTTGTACCTCCGGCAATAATTTTTTTCCCTTTATAATTGATAATTTTTTTACTGAACGCAAAATCATCTTCTTTATAAAAAGGTGGTCCGCTAACAAAAAGCAATCTCCTTGGTTTCCGGTAATAAATAATGCCGCAGGAAGTATCGTCTTTTGATTTACCACCATCGTTGGCAAGGGCTTTATTTACAACTTTTTTGGCAAGTTTTATTGAAGCCTCGTAAGGTTCTTTTTGTACTGTTTCCAAAACATATTTTTGCAAAAGTTCATAACCCCAGCCAAAAGGAAAGCGCCGTGTGCCCATACCTGACTGAACAATTCCGTCTGACCAAAAGAAAATACGGTCTTCAATTTGCGCCTGAAAACTACAGGTTCTGATTTTTTTGCCTTTGTTTGCCCCTTTTTCAAGTACAATACTTTCCCATTTCAGGTTTAGTATTTTTTTTCCTCTAAGAATTAAACATTGGGGATTATCGTATTCTACAATGGTTGTAAATCCGTTTTCTTCTATATCAATTATCGTAAAGGTGGAATAACTCATTTTGCGTGTACTGCAAACAGGCAATGTATCCATAATAATTTCGGCGGTAGTGGTAATTTCTCCATGCTCGACAGCAAAATTGACAGCCATTGAGGCGGTAAGCGTAGCCAAAACGTTTGCTTTTACACCACTACCCATTCCATCGGAAAGCACAACAATTGTACGGTCTTCTTCTTTTACTTTTTTAGAAAGAAACACATCGCCACAAATAAACTCTCCAACATGATTGTTTTGGTGGCAGTATATATCGAGAAAAAAATTATTTTCCTGCATCATGGTCATGTGTACCGTTTCTAAGTTTTTGTGCTTCAATAATTGAGTTTAAAGTACGTTCCGTTTTTGCAGCACTTTCTCCAAGAAGAAAAGCAATTTGTTGCACTGTTTTTAAATTGTCTTGAATTACGTTTCTTGCTCTACTAATTATTTCTTCTCTTTGGACTTCCGGAGATGTAAGGTCTCTAATTATTGCTCCGACAATTTTAAATTTTTTAACTGTAAACACAGAAACATTTAAAAAAGCATCTTCTAATTTTATATCTTTATTTAGAATGTCTTCGCCGGTATGCAAAACAGTTTCAAACAGTTTGCTAAATGGTAATAAGATTCTAATATCTGCACCTCTTAAGCCGGGAATGGTTTCGTTGATAATTTCAGCATCTTCACCCAGTAATTTTATAAAACTATGATTTGATTCGATAATTTTAAAATCTTTATCAACTAAAACTACGCCTGCTCTAATTTTATTTAGCATGGTAGTAACAGTCTCGGCAGCTTCTGTAGCAGCTTCTTTTTCGGCTTTTGCTTTTTCTTCGCTCTTTTTTAAAGCTTCTTGTATTTTTTCCAGTTTTGTGTTTGTAGCATTTAGTTTATTAACCGATTTATGCATTTCTTTTAAAGAAAAAGTATAGCACATTTCATAATTTGCCAATCCTTGAACATTAGCAATAGCAAATTCGCGGCAAGTGGGGTATCCGCAAGAACCACACCCCAATTGGTCTTCGGCTTTTGTTTTGCCGATATCTTCGAGTACTTTTTGTATTTCTTTCTCAGAAGGAAAAGGCAAACGCCTATCAATAGTTTTATAATTTCTTGATAAATCAATGCCGGTAAATTCTTGAATATCTTTTTCCCACTTGTTTTTATCAAAGCCTTTCAAACGCTTTTTTACATAATTTACTACTTGTGTTCTACGTGTAAATTTTTTCCCGCCGGGAGTTGTACCCGGGCCCATAACACAGCCCTTACAATAAAATAAATCTAGATGTTGCGTAAATTTATCTTCATTACTAAATTCATTCAACGATTGCAGAAAATTTGTTCTGCCTTCTGTAACCAACACATTGCTCTCAAGCAAATCTTCAATAATATCAATAGATTGCAATAATCCATGACTAATTGGAAATAATCCACCTTTTTTTCCAAGCGGTGGGTCAAAATCGCAATATTCTACTTTTTTTTCATAGATGTTATAATTATCAAAAAGTGCTCTAAGTTCAGTAAAGGTAAGTACTGCATCTATCGCACCGTTTGTGCCGGAAAAAGCTTTCGCTTCATCTTTTGCCGAAGTACATGCAGTTATATAAACGGTTTTTAGATTGCTGCCGTATTTTTGTCGGACTACTTTTGCCATAGCTATATAAGGGGGAACTATTGGCGCAAGGTTATTTACTAAATCGGGTTTATAACGAATAATATAGCCGGTAGTAGCCGGGCATTTTGTTGATATATAATATTTTCCATGAAAATCATCATAGAGTTCTTTATATTTTAGAGCTACTAAATCAACACCAAAAGCTACTTCGTTTACCAAATCAAAACCCAACTCTTTTAGCATTGCCACAAATTTTCGATAATCGGAAATATCAACAAATTCGCCGGCAATTGCAGGATCGCACAATGCAGCAACTTTATTTTCTGATTTGATTAAATCTATGGTAAGTTCTTTTTCGGAGCGATATGAAATAGCATTCTGGGAACATACAGTAACACAATGTCCGCAACCTATGCACCTTTCGGGGATAATATGTGCATGTCCGTCTTGAATTTTAATAGCCTTGGTAGGACAAACACGAATACAGGTGTAACTTAAATTACATTTATCTTTATCGGTTACAATAAGTTGCGACATAGCTTATTTTAAATTAAATTGATCTAATATTTCAAAAACTTTATTTTCGTCCAAGTCCTTAAAAACTTGCTCATTAACTATCATAACCGGTCCGTTTTCACAATTTCCCGTACATAAACTGCCTCTTAAAAATACATTTTCAGGAATGTTGTTACCGAAATATTCATTTACTGTATCGGCAATTTTCTTACTTCCTCGCGAAAAGCAAGCACTACCCATACAAATAACTATTTCGAATTTTTCAACCATTACAGAAAAGATTTGAAGAGTTTTTAAAAAGTACGCCGGATATGATATGGCTATGTCAAAGAATGTTAATCGGATATGTCAATAACAGATATAAACGCTCTTTTTCCGGCGTACTATTAAACCTAAAATCCACAACTATCTTCTACTGCAAAGCCAAAAACTTGTCCAACTTTTGGCTTTTCGCTACGAACATAGCTGCAGATTTAAGGTTAAATTTTAAATTATGGTAAAACTTTATTTATGGTTTCAATAAGTTTTTGAGCATTAACGGGTTTTCTAATAAATCCATCTACCGGCAACCAAACAATTTCTCCTTTTTCATTTTTATAGTCAATTCCTGCTTTACCGGTTTCTAAGTTTTCAACAAGTAAAACATCTAAATCATGATCATTCATTTCGCTTCGGTAGTTCCGTGCAAAACGCATTGCATCCTCATCCGGCGAAGAGAATACATTTATTGAAGTTTGAATAAGTACCGGCATATTTTTAAATTCATCTCGTGTAGTAAATTCTTTTGCCAGTTCAAATCCTTCAAATTGGGTACTCATCATAACATCGCAAATTGCCAAATCCGGTTTTTCAAGTTTTGCTTTTTCAAGCGCTTCATTTTTACCACCGGCAGTAATTACCAGATAACCTTCGTTTTCAAGAATAGTTTGTACGACATTTATTACATCAATATCGTCATCTACGATTAAAATTTTTTTTGGCTTTTCCATGATTTTTTGTTTAATTATTTTGTATAACAAAGATAGGACAGCTCAGTATTTTAAGCTAGCGTATTTTATTCTTCGGAAATTAGGTATAAATACCTAAAGACTTTAATAACACAGTGTAAATCAAAATGTTATATACACAGAAATAAAGAGAGAATAAAAATATGTTAGCCAACACACTGTAACAAACTGTATGCGAAAGAGTTAACAGCGATACTTAAAAGACATTGAAGTCTTTTAATAAAAATAGGTATTTTGCACAAAATGAAAGTATGTTTATGCAGGTAAATACATATAAGCCTGTTGGCAGACAAGTTATTATAAATGTTGGACTTTTTAGGAAACTGTATTCGGAATAGAAGTAAATATATATTCCTTATTGTGATATTTACCGGCAAACTAAATTAATCCGTTTTTAAGTGCAAACATAATTAGGTTAGGTGCATTTTTGGCTCCTGTTTTTTCAAATAGGCGTGCTTTATGACCATCAACAGTGCGTTTGCTAAGAAATAATTTATCGGCAATTTCTTGATTAGAATATCCTTTGGCTATAAGTTTCAGTACATCTTTTTCGCGTTCGGAGATTTCAATATTAGTATTTTTTTGTGCTACATATTTAGGCTTAGTACTTAAAACAAATTCTTCGGAGAAAAAAGTTTCGCCGTAAAAAACAGCTTTAATGGCAGATTCTAATTGTTCTTTAGTGGTTTTCTTTAATAAAAAGCCTTTTGCTCCGGCTTCAATCATTTTATTAAAATAGCCGATTTCTTCATGCATAGTCAATGCTATTACCTCTGTGTCCGGATATTTGTCTTTAAGTTTTTGAGTTGCTTCAATTCCGTTCATGCCGGGCATGTTAATATCCATTAAAACAATATCTGCTGTATTCTTTCTTAAAATGCTAAGCAATTCATTCCCGTCTGATGCCTCTGCTATAACTTTAACAAAAGGTATCTCGTTTAAAACAATTCTAAGCCCTTTACGAAAAATAAGGTGATCGTCAGCTATAATTATTCCTATTATTTCCATGTATATTAGTTTTTAATTACCGCCATAAACCGGACTCCCTCCCCTTTTTTGCTATAAAAATCACAAGTACCTTTAATGGTTTTAATCTTATTCATGATATTTTTTAAACCTAAACCGGTATTACTTTCCATAATGGTATCTACATCAAAACCTCTACCATTATCTTTATAATACAAGATAATTTGCTGATTCTTGGATTTTAATTCAATTTTTAATTTTTGAGCTCCCGAATGTTTAATTGCATTATTAATTAATTCTTTCACTGCTTGGTACAAAACTGTGTCAATAAGTTTATTATTTTCATTAAAATATTCATCGGTTTTTACTTCGATATTAATTTTCTTGGTATTGTTTACGTACTTACAAAATTCATTAACAGCAACAGCTAAACCAAAATCATCTAAAATACCCGGTGTTATATTATTCGCTATTTCTTTTGCTGTGGATATAGCAAGTTCTGATAAGTTTTCAATATCTTCAAGTATTTCTTGTTTATTCGTATTTTTTAAATTATCATCTTTTAATAAATCAGCATAGAGTTTAATGGTGGATAATATCGGGCTTAAACCATCGTGTAAATCTGCTGCAAAGCGTTTTCGTTCTTTTTCTTCGGTTTTAATGATGGTTTGCAATAGTTGCTTTTCAAATTCTTTACGCTGTATAATATTACGCGCAACCGAAATAATTACCGTTTTGCTATTATATTCAGTTAATCGACTTTTAATTTCAATAGGACAAACCTCCCCGTTTTTTTTCAGATGTTCTGACTCATAAGTATAAAGTTTATTTTCAATTATTTTTTGAATATTTTCCCCAACCGATTGACGATATTTGGGCGTTTTTAAATCACGAAAATTCATTTTTGTTAACTCTTGCTTTGTATAGCCCATTATTTCACAAGCAGTTTTATTCACCTCGATAATATTTCCGTGCAAATCGGATAAAAAAATAGCATCGCTACTGTTTTCAAATAAAAAGTTGAAGATATTTTCTTGCATATCGAATATCAATAATTCACTACAAATTTAATAGGAAACTGAAATACAAACAATGATATAAATCAGTAGAAAATACAAGATTTGCATCCGATTTTTCAAAAAAAAAGCAGTTGATAATTAAAACCAACTGCTCTTATAAGTAAAAAACGAATTTACTAACAACCGCCTTCTTCCTCTTCTACCTTTTTTTTCTTAATAACAGGCACTGGAGCAGGCTCTTCTTCAATAGAGTTATTTGTTGTTCCTTCGGTTTTTAAACTTGGCAACTCACCTTGAACTAAGGGATAGTTTTTAATTTCTTTACGTGTAAATGCGTGTCCTATTTTTAAACTTGTTAATTTTGAATGCATAAATGAATTTGCACCATAAGCTAAGGTGTAAGCATCGTAACCTAAAACCTGTAAGTAGGCTACAACCATAGCTGCATGTTGTCCTGTATAGCAATAAACAACAATTTTTTTGTCTTTGGGTAAAGTTAATAAGTCAGCATCACGGCTCAAACTTTGTTTTGGTGTATATTGCACGGCACCGGGCAAATGACCTTTTTGATAATTATATTCAGGCCAATAATTAATTATATAATAATCGGAAGGATTTTGCATTAATTTATCAATTTTAATGATAAAATCAGATTTTTTTAATACTTCTTTTGCCCTTTCTTCCAAGATATCATAGCCCAATGTTTTGCCGGTTTTTATTTCCGGTAAAGATGATTTGGGTAATTTTGGATTATCTTTTGTTTCAAGTTTTGAAGCATACTTATCGGAAATTGCATTTAACCATTTATTATTATTGACATCCCAAGAGCTCATTCCCCATTTCATTGAATACACATTTTTATAACCCAATAACTGTAAAAGCATGCTTGCAAAACTAGCGTTTTGCGAAGAATAACAAACCAAAACAATTTTTTCATAGGTTCCGGCTGCTACATTTTTCTTCATATATGAAATCAAATCAGCCTTAGCTACATTTACAGCACCATCAATATGCCCATTCACGTAGGCACTATGGCTACGTAAATCAATTACATAATATTTTTTTAAGTTAGCATAAACCTCATCAGCCGAAATAAGTGTAGGAATACGATGACTGTTGATGAAGTTTCCTGATTGCTCTAAAAATTGAATAAGAGCCTGATTTTCTTTAATTTCTTTTTTAGGTTCTTCAACCAATTTTTTCTTAGGTTGATCACTTGAACATGAAGTACCTAATAATAAAATTAAAGAAAACATTAACGATAATGAATATATCTTATTTCTCATTTGACAGAATTTTAATACTTTACAAATATTCTATTTTAAACCCAATAATATTTAACAACCACCCTCTTCTTCTTCCTTAGGCTTTTTCTTAATAACCGGTACGGGAACAGAAACTTCTGACGAAGCAGCAGATGCGCCTCCTGCAGTACTATTAATAACTTCTTTGAAGTTATATTTTGCTTTTTCGGCAGAAAAATCTCCAAGCATGGGAGAGTAATCATTGATTATATGCTCTGTTACAAAATCATAACCACCTGCCAAAACATAATTATTTTTATACCCCAGTTGTGTTAAAATCATCCATGGTCCGCAAGCGCCACACTGGTCAGAATAATAAAATACATTAATTTTTTGGTCTTGATTTACAATGTCTTTATACTCATCATCCAATATCTTTGCTAAAGGAATGTTAATTGCTCCGGGTAAATGTCCTATCTGATAATCATGTGCCGAACGCAAATCAATAAAGCGATATAGGCTATCATGATTATAATAAATATCAAAAAACTTATCAAAACGAATGATATAATCATGAGCCATTGTTTTACTAAGCATTTCATCGGTAGTTAGACGATAAACATGCTTTGGACGTTCCATTGTAAGGAATCCGATAATAACAACCAAAATAAAGATTGTCCCAATTGTTGGTAGTTTATTTGATATTTTTTTACTTTCTAAACTATGTCCGTTGTTTTCCATAATTGTATTTTTTTGTATGTGAATTAGCAACCCCCTTCTTCTTCTTCTTTTCCGGCTTTTTTCTTAATAATTGGAGCAGGGGTATTATCTTCGGCAGGAGCAGCAACTGAGCCACCACCAAAATACATACTGGCTGCTTTTCTGAAATTATACAAAGCCATTTCGTTTACAGTAGCCGTTACCGGAGGTCGTTTCGGGCGAATAACCGTTTCTATCCAACGGTTTAATCCACCTTTCATTACATAATTGTTTTTATAATTCAAACGTTTTAATAAAATCCAAACCTGATTTGCATAAACCGTTCCGTTTGAATAAAAAACATTTGTTTTAATATCCTGATTTAAAATATCTTCATAAACGTAGTTTCCTTTTTCATCTTTATTAAAGATGCTGTCTATCGGGATATTAATGGCTCCTTTCAAATGAAATTCGGCATATTCACCGGGACTGCGCACATCAATTAACTGCATGTAACTATCGGCTGCAATAATTTTACGGGCAACCTCATCGGTAGAAACATATCTATTATTATCGTTTATTTGAAGAAGCAGCTGTTCCGGTTTTAATTGCTTAGAAGTACTTTTTTTAGGCAAAATTACCAGCAAAAGAGCCAAGCCGATAAAAACACTTGCCATGAAAATATATCTTTTTTTAATAATACGTGTATCACTCATAACTTCAGAGATTTATTAATATTTTTTAGATTTATGAGAAATTTTTTGCTGAATATATCCTGTTGCAACAAACGAAGCTATTGCCACGATAACAAATAACAATAAAAATACTTCTCGATCCATACCCAAAGATTCATATATTTTAACAGGCCCTTGATTTCCCGCTTTATAAAATCCTGCATATAAAGGATAAAAAGCATCAAAAAGTATTACGCCAATAATAAAGCCACCCAAAAACAGCATTGCATCAATTTTTCCAATCGCAGAGGCACAAGCACTTGTTCCCGGACAAAAACCTCCGATTACAAATCCTATTCCCATGAGTGCACCACCCAATATGGCTGAGCCGGTATAGAACCTGTTTACCCAAATATCGGATAAATCAATCCAACCAAAATATTCAAAAAACAATAAGCCTATAGCAGCAGTTATTGCAGCAGTAAAGAAAACTTGTAATACCACAAAATCATATCCGTAAAAAACTCCTGCTAATTTTCTTGACGAAGAAAAGCCTGCACTTTCCAGTAAATATCCGAATGCAATTCCGATAACTAAGGCAATCACAAAACTCCATTCGTCCGAAGCATTAAATAATGGTCCCATATTTTATATTTTTTTTAATTTTAAAATTAAATCCAAAGCTTTCTAAAAAACCAGGCTACCAAATAACCCACACCAAAAATCATCCCCACCACAACAAAACCGGAAGTAGCTAAAACAGCCATTCCATCCAAACCTGCTCCACTTGTACACCCACGGCCAAATGCCGAGCCGATACCAAATATTGCCCCACCAATAACAGCGGCAATTGCTCTGGTTTTTGAAGTAATTTTAGGCGAATGTTCTAATTTTAGTTTTAAACGATGATTAATAGCACCGGATAAAAATCCTCCGATAAAAACACCGATTATCATATAAACCAAACGGTTTTTTAAAGGGTCTTCTCCATTTTTTACATAATGATAAAATGCTGATTTTTCGCTATTTACATGAGCAGGAATAATAATTTGCTCTACTTTTGCCACACCTCTTTTAAAAGCACCACTGGCACCTAAACCTTCACGGGTAAGATAAAAAGAGAAAAGAATAACCAATCCCAGGAGAACACCGGCTAAATACGGGTTCATATATTTCCTGGGTGTATGTTGTTGTACTTTAATTTCTTCCATTTGTTCTTATTTTTTTGCAGATTAATATAAATATCTGATAATTTGTCCGGCTTCAACCATAATGAAACGAAACATAATACCACCCCATAAGATTAATAAACCGGGAATAATAACGGGAATTTTATATTTGAGCAGCTCTAAAGCCTCTAATACTGCTGGCAATACCAAACCTAAAATAATTACATTTACCCAAAATGTAACTGTAAATTCTCCGCCTAAGAAATAATGTGCAGCTTCAACTTTTACTTGTGAACTTGCCAAAAACCCCATAAAAAGGTGTGTAATAAAAAATAGTTCAATTACAATTAAAAATAAATCAATACGGCTGTATGATAATCTTTCTTCATGATTTTTGGTCATAATCATTAACATGGCAGCTCCTGTAGAAAAGCCGGATGTTAAAAATAAAGGTCCTAAAATAGCAGTATTCCAAAGCGGACGTGCATTAAATGCTGATAAAAGAATACCTGTATAAACGCCAAGAATAACTGATAAAACCGCCATTACCCATGCCCAAGCGTAGCGATTACTTTGTGCGTATTTTTCAAATGTATCTAACCATGAGTATTTCCATTCCCAAGTTTCATCGTCATTTTTCACAATGAATATACCCAGCAGGTTATGGATAAAACCGATTTTACAATTATACTTCGGGAAAGCTTCTTTTAGATAACTAAATATCCAAATTAACGAAACAAAGGTAATAATTAACAATACCCATGCACCCCACGACATTGGCGAATCAATCCTAATGGTAGTATATAATTGCCAAAAATACAAAGGGTGTTTTAAATCGAGTAATAAAGCTACTAAACCAATTGATATTGCAATAAAAGCAACAATAGGACCGTATTTGACAGTGGTCGGGTATTTTTTTTCTTTGCCGGTCATTACAAAATATGCGGCAAAAAACAACAAACCGGCGGCTAAACCACCAAGAAATAAATATAAAGGTATTTGCCACTCCCAAACTTCCAGATGTGGATCAATATACGGATTCATTCTTCCGCTTATGATTAATTCTTCGTTCATAATAATCTTTTTTTACTGTATTAGATTAAATAAAATATTTGTGGTTTCGTACCTGCTTCGGGTGCCAAAACTTTAGTTTTCCGTGTAGCAATTTTTTTCGATACCTCACTATTGGGGTCATCCAAATCGCCAAAATACATACAATATGTAGGGCAAACCGATACACAAGCAGGGTCTTGACCATTTTTAACACGATGATCGCAAAAAGTACATTTATCCACATATCCATCGGGGTGGAAATAACGGGCATCGTAAGGACAAGACTCAACACATGCACCACAACCAATACATTCTTCGTGTGTTACTTTTACAATACCGCCCTCAATAACATGACTTGCACCTGTAGGGCAAGTTCTTACACAAGGTGTATTATCGCAATGGTTACATCTTTCCGAGCGAATTTCTAATGCCAACTCAGGATAAGTTCCCGATACTGTTTCTGAAATCCAATCTCTTGCATAACCATGAGGAATATTATTTTCCGTTTGACATGCAACGACACAATCGCTACATCCGACACATTTTTTAGTGTCTATTGCCATTCCGTATCTCATAACTTATAATTTATATTTTCCTTTTTTAGGATAATTTTTAAACTTCTTGTTTTTCTTTATGAGGATTTTCCAATAAAAATGTTACAAAATTCTCTCTCATTCCGGTTGCTCCTGTTTCCGGATCAATTTTAACATTTGTAATCATTTCTGAATCAGATGCTCCTCTACCGTAAGCTCTGCTTAATTTTTTTCCTGTAGAACCAAACCCGTGCGGCAGATATACTGCATTAGAGTTAATTCTTTCGGTTACTCGAACTTCTACCGCAAAAGTAGATTTCACTCCGTCCTGATTTTCTAACCAGATTTTTTGCCCGTTTTCAATTCCCCAATCTTTTGCAACTTTGGGATTTATCCAAACATGATTTTGCGAACGCAATGTATTCAAATATGGATTATTTACGGTTCTTCCAAAAGTATGCATGGGTACACGACCGTATATCAAACGGTAAAAACCTTGCGGGTTTTGTTTATGCTCTGTAAACTTAGGCAATCCGGGATAACCATCAGCTGCCAAAGTATTTGAAAACAATTCTATTTTTCCGGAAGGAGTATTAAATTCCCATTCAGCACCATCCGGTATGAATAAATAATCTTCTTTATCAAAATATTTAATCCCTATTTTTTTCATTTCTTCAAGCGAAGTACCTTCTTTTTTCAACTGCCAGTCCAATACTTCTTCAATATTTTTCCAAGGATAATATTTTTCTAAGCCTAAACGGATACCTAACTCCCGAGCAATCCACCAACCGGGTTTTGAATCGCCTTTGGGCTCAACCACCGGCATACGTAATGCAATATGCGGTTTTCTGTGCTGTGCAGCACGTATATAATCATAACGCTCTAAATAAACCGCTTCGGGTAAAACCACATCGGCATAACCGGTTATTTCGGCAGGCATCGTATCAATGGCTACTAAAAGGTCTAAGTTTTGAATAGCTCTTTTGGTTTTTTCCATATCAGGAATTGAAACCAAAATATTTGTAGCTGCTACAAACCAACCTTTAATTTTGTACTCGCTCTTATTCTCGGGCAATGAGTGGTCGATAAGCACATTAGTTGCTCCCAGCGGAGTTAATTTGTATTTATCTTTGGTAATCGTTTTCCAAGTCCATTTTGGTTCCTCAAATTCAGGATGCGGATATTTTGCCAATCGCTTTTTCTCGGGGAAATAAAAGCCTCCTTTTCTGCCGTAAGAACCTAAAAGTGCATTTAAAATAGCAATTGCACGAGTTCTTTGGGTATCATCACCATACCAAACAGTATGTCTTCCCGGGTGAATAATAACAGCCGGTGCAGCAGCTGCCATTTCACGCGCTGTTTTACGTATTATTTCAGGGTCTATATCTGTTTTTGTGTATGCCCATTCAGGGGTAAAACTTTTCACATGATTTTTGAGTAGATCAAATCCGTAAGTGTATTTTTCAACATACTCTTTGTCGTAAAGGTTTTCTTTAATAATAACGTGCATCCAAGCAAGCAATAAAGCTATATCGGTTGAAGGACGTATGGGTAACCAGTATTTAGATTTGCTGGCAGCTGTTGAAAAGCGAGGATCAACCGTAATAATAGTTGCCCCGTTGTCAATTGCCTGCGACATTTCTTGAACATGCCCGTTGTGCATATTTTCGCCAATGTGATTACCAATTAAAACAAGGCAGCGGGTATTTCTAATATCGGTAGGTTCGGGCGATGAAAGACCTTTACCAAAAGTTGCTTTAAAACCTACTTCGCGCGGAACAAGGCACTGAGCTATTGCTGGTTCTGCCATAGTATCAGAACCATAGGCTTCCCAAAGATATTCAAAATGAGGACCGGTAGTACCGTGAAAAAATAAAGCCATACTTTCTTTACCGTATTTTTCCTCAATTTTTTTCATTTTTTCAACGATGTAGTCAAAGGCTTCGTCCCAACTAGCTTCGCGAAACTTTTGACTTCCCGGCTCACCCTCACGAATGAGCGGTTTTGTAAGCCGGTTTTCATCTTCAAGCATGCCAAGACCACCTGTTCCACGTGGACAAAGACGACCGTTACTGTTTTGGTCATTTTCATGACCAATTAGTTTAACAATTTTTCCATCGTCATTTACATAAGCCCATGCGGCACATTTCCAAAAACATACTTCGCAATAAGTAGGAACTCTTTTTAATTTTGAATCATCAGGAACAATTTGGTCTTCGTTCAAAAAATCCAGACTCCAATTAACAAATGGAGAAGCTCCGGCTGCAAGACCTCCTGCACCCATCGAAGCAATTTTAATAAAATCTCTTCTTGTAGTTTTCATTTGTTTCTTTTAAACCTTTATATTAAGCAAATGCTATACTAAATTATTTCTTGTTATGCAACAATTAAAAATGTGATACTAATCACATATTTATTGTGCAATCAAAATTAAACAATATTGATATTTAGCAATATATTAAAAAACATATTAAACCATGATGTTGCTCATGAGATTTAACAACACAACACCAGTACACTGATAATCAATAAATTGATTATTATTTAGAATTTTTATAAATTAAGATATGTATCATATAACATATATTTAGATTTGGATATAATGCGCTTTGATGACTTAATTTTTTTAAAAAAATCAATTATGAACACAAAAAAATCCGGTTTTTAAGACCGGATTCATACTTTTTTATTAGTAATTGAATAATTACAAATTTGAAGTTCCTATGCTCAATAAATTTTGTTTTTGATATGGTATAGAAGCTAAACTGAAAAGTTATAAATCTTGAAAACCAACAATCAGTTGATAATAAAGGAGTTTTAATTTGTTTTTCAAATTAAACGGGTGTATTTAAAACTTGTAAAAAAGTTTTACTGCCCTATGATTTGCAATTTTTTGTCTATTAACGAACGTATTTAGGTAAGATTCAATTTGTGTTGATAGAATGCAAATATTTAATTATCATTCCAAAAATTAATTATGTTATTTTTATTTTATAAAATAAACCACGTTCAAGCCGAACGGACATAATTTTTTCATCACTTTCTAATACTCCCAAATACTTATTAATTTCGCTGGCATGCAAACCTAATATTTTCACTAAATCATCAACAACACAAGGACGGCGTGCTATTGTTTCTAATATAGCTGCCTCAATGTCTTTCCGATAAGATTTAATGTCTTTGCGTTTAGGAACAGATACAATTATTTCTGCATTATTAAAATTCCAGTATTTAAGGATACATTTTAATTCAGAGATTGTTGCCGGACGAAGTTCTTCAACAACTCCCGGTCTGTCTAATGTATTTAGTTGAATTTTATCGGGTTTTATTTTCAAAATTGCTTCTTTTAGTAGATTCAGCTCATTTAAACTATCATTATATCCTTGAAGAATAAATACTTCGAGCCATATTTGTCCTTTATAAGCTTTTCGAAACTCTATTAGTCCATTTACATATTTATCAATATCTAAATCATGATTAGGTCTGTTTATTTGAATAAATGCATGATGCGAAACAGCATCAAGTGAGGGCAAAACGATATCTGCTTTTAAAAGTTCATTCCGAACAGATTTTTTATATAACAATGTTCCGTTTGTTAATATAGCAACCGGTATATTTGGTTTTTTCTTTTTTAAAAAATCAATAATTTTTCCGATTTTGGAATTAAGTGTTGGTTCTCCCGAGCCCGAAAAAGTAAAAAAATCAGGTTCAGGATTGTTTGCAAAATAATGATACAATTCGTCAACAATATGATTGTAAGAAATATATTCTTCTCGGTTTAATGTAAGATTTGTTGTTTTTCCACATTCGCAATATACACAATTTAGAGTACATACTTTATGAGGAACCAAATCAATACCTAAAGACATACCCAATCTTCTTGAAGGAACAGGACCAAATAGATACTTATACATACGCTAAAACTTTATAAAATGCGAAACAGTACTTCTTTAGAATCAATCAAATTTCACAAAAGAAACTTTTTTAATTTTGAACAGTTTCCGAATAGGTACTAATTATATTCTTTACGTAATTTTTCATCAGCCATTGAAGCCTGTATTAAACTTTGCCAATCTGGTGTATTCCATGTATTAAGACTTGTATGCGTTTCCAGATATTTTTCAGGGATAGGGT
>JALSLF010000107.1 GCA_026988445.1 Bacteroidales bacterium | reverse complement strand
ATTTCAAAAGAAATTGAATACCAGCAGTTGGAAATTCAATTAAGCGAAAAAAGAATTAAGGAATATACCCAGCAACTTTCGGATAAGAAATTGATAATTGAGGACTCCAAAGCCATTCTTGAAGATAAAAAAAGTGATTTAGAACTTAAAAAAGGCGAATTGGACGAGATTATTAATGATACTAAAAAAGACGAAGAAAAGTATCTGAAAAAATCTGAAAAAATTGAAAAAGTAATTGAAGACCGTTTGTTAAATGCTTATAAACGAATTAGAAAAAATATGCGCAACGGTTTAGCCGTTGTTCCTGTTTTACGTGATGCCTGTGGCGGTTGTTTTGCTAAAATCCCACCACAGAAACAGTTAGATGTGGCTTCGCGTAAAAAAGTTATTGTTTGTGAGCATTGCGGACGCATTTTGGTAGATGAGCACATTTTAGATAAAGTAGAAAGCGAAAAAAAATAATCAATAAATAAAGCTACACTTTAAACTGAAAGGCTACTTAATAAGTAGCCTTTTTTGTCAAACATTATATTCTGTTCGTCATTTTTATTCATCAAATGGTCATTACTCAATAATAAAAATTGTAAATTTGTGTTAATTAAGATAGAAACCAATTAAAATATTTTTAGATATGAAGAGATTTAGTTTGATATTAATGGCTGCTTTATTTTTCGGAATTTTATTTCAATCATGCGAAGATGATCAATCTTCACTGGCAGACCCCAGAGATGCTATAGCAAAAAGTTGGAGAGTTTCGGACAGTGGTAGCCCCAATGTTTTCTATGATGTTGTTATTACAAAAGATGCTAGTGATATTACAAAAGTGTGGTTAGAAGGGTTTCATAATTATGGAGGTGCTAAAATTTATGGTACTTTGGCGGGTAGTGTTATTACTATTCCTCAGCAAGAAGCTTCCACACAGGAATACAGTGTTAACGGTGAGGGTACCATTATATCTGATGAAAAGCTAACTTTTGAATATTCATTAGATGAGGGTGATGGACCTGTTGATTATACTGCTGAGTTTGGTGAGCAGGTATCTGTTAAAAAGAAAGTTTTACAATAAAAATATATGTTATTTCTGAAAAAATTAAGGGTGAATGATTAATTATTCACCCTTTTTTTATCCTTAAATCCGAAGCTATGTTCGTAGCGAAAAGCCAAAATGTACGTTAGTATTGGCGTAGCGCAGTTTTGAGACACGCAGACATCCGCCAGCTGGCGGATGGTGAGTATCGAAAAACGAGCATTCCCAATAATGACGTGCATCCGCCGATAGTCGGACATGGTTTTGGCTTTGCAGTAGAAGATAGTTGCGGATTTAAGGTTTATTGAAAAATCAGTTCGTAAGGCCTTTCAATATGTTCTTTTAATTCTTGTAAGCCGATGTTCCTGCTTTTACGCAGCGTTTCTCTGCCTCCAAAATAAGTTAAAATGGTGGGTACGGCAAATATACTGTTTTGTGCCGCCAACTCCGGACTTTTTTTGGTATCGCAATAGTACATTTTTGTTTTCGGGAAATCTTTTTGTAACATTTCTGCAACCTTGGGCTTTAAAACCTTGCAAACATTACATTGTTCATGCGAAAAATAGAACAAAGCTGCATCTTCTTTCTCTAATACTTCATTAAATTGCTCCAAATTTTCTATAGTTTCAATCATTTTAACCATTGTTTAAATTGGGTCGCAAAATTAGAAAAGTTTTATTAATCACCAAATTAAAAAATTCCTGTATTCAGCATCACAAGTGTACAGTTTTCTACCGTTTCTATTCCTTTTTCTTCTGCCATTGTTCTAAATTCTTCGTTTTCCGTACCCGGATTAAAAATAATTCTTTTCGGATTTAAAGAAAAAATGTATTCGTAGTATTCTGCTTGGCGTGCAGGACCCACATACATGGTAACGGTATGTATATCCTCCACCGGAGGCTTACCTTTAATAATTTCTATATCCCCGATTTTTCCTTCTCTTATACCTTGGGCAATTACAGGATGACCGTTTATATTTAATAAACGTACTGCTTTATTTGAAAATCTTTCAGGGTTTGGACTTGCGCCTATTACTATAGTCTTTTTTTGCATATTTGTTTAATAATATTTGTTAATTGGTTTTATTTATTAATACTGCTGCATAAGCCGAAATACCTTCTTCTTTACCGTTAAAACCTAATTTCTCGGTAGTAGTAGCTTTAATGCTAATATCATCTATGTCAATATTTAATACCGATGATAGTTCTTGCTGCATTTCAGGTATTTTATCTTTAATTTTTGGTTTTTGAAGAACAATTGTACTATCAATATTCCCAATTTTCCAGCCTTTGTCAATCAGCAAGTTATTTGTTTTTTGCAATAATATTTTGCTGTCGATACCTTTCAACGATTGATCGTTATCGGGAAACTGAAAACCAATATCGCGTAAATTTGCCGCCCCAAGTAATGCATCGCAAATGGCATGAATTAATACATCACCGTCAGAGTGTGCGATAGTTCCTTTATAATGCTCAATTTTAATACCTCCGAGAATAAGCTCTTCGCCTTCTTTTAGTGCATGAACATCGTAACCAAAACCTATTTTAATTTTCATTTACTCTTCGCTTGATTTTGTTTTATTTTTATTCATATTAAAGGTAAGCGAAAATCTTAAAGTATTCTCCAAGGGGTTGCGTTGTTGTGTGGTGATTAAGTAGGCAAAATCCATTTGAAATACATTTAGTTTTAAACCTATTCCGACCGTAAAATATTTCCGGTTTCCTTTGGTTTCATGTTCGTAGAAATAACCTGTTCTAAGTGCAAACATTTTATTGTACCAATATTCTAAACCGGTTGAAAGCATTATTTCCCTTAATTCCTCTTTTCCTCCACCCGGTGCATCATAAAATGAATGCCACATGCCTACCGGAACTGAGACGTTCGGGTCCATACCTGCAATAATATTATCCGGTGATGTTCCGTTGCCATCGTAAATGGGGGGTGTGGGAATTAACAGTTTATTTGCATCCATTCCAAACATTAACTGATTGTATTCGTCAAAATTATAGGTAAATGTTCCGCCTAAACGTAAATTAGTAGGTATAAAATTTGATTCAGAATCATCAGTATAGGAAATTTTTGCTCCTATATTTGATATGTTCATACCAAAGGACATGTTTGCTTGTTTTTTTGCTACTTTTATATCTTTTGTGTAATAAAGAGCAATATCTCCTGCAACTGACTGTCCGGCATGTGTTGGCGAATTATTACTATAAATTCCGCCCGTAAGATTAGAATAAATATAGCGTAAAGCTATAGCTCCTGAAAAATTATCGGAAAACAGCATTGAATATGAGGCATCAATTGAAAATTCATTCGGATTAAAATCTCTCAGAGTTTCGCCTGCAAAATCGGTAAAGGTAATATTTCCTAAAGAAAAATATTTCAAACTCATTGCTACAGCTTGTCCACGGCTAAATTTTTTATATGCCGATAGATAGGTTAAACTTATATCGGGCACCAATGCTTGCAACCAAGGAGTATATGAAATACCCACTGCAAAATCATCCTCTGCCATTGAGTATTTTGCAGGATTCCAGAACATTGAATTTACATCAGGGCTGGTTGCTACACCTATATCGCCTAAACCACCGGCTCTTGAATCGGGAGTTATGGTTAAAAAGGGTACAGCCGAGGTAATGGTATTTACTCTTCCGTCTAAATCGGCTATTGATATTTGCGCCTTTGAAATAATTGTTGAACTTAAAAATACAAATTGAATTAATAAAGTTTTTAATAATAAGTTTTTCATTTCCTTCTTTTTACTTATTTGTTTTGGTTTATACTAATAATGGTATTAAACCTAAACTGAGCGATTATAATGATGAAAAACACTAATATTCTCTGTAAGAGATTATTGGGTTTAATCAAAATTCATAATCGCTCAATTTAGTTTAAAGTCTAATAACGACAAAAGAATAGTTTTATTTTGATAAAATCAAAATATTAATAACTTTTCTGTATATTCAGCCTTTTCATTATTTTCGGTACGGACACTGATTTTGTAAAAATATACACCTCTTCCTATTTTATTTCCAAAATCATCTTT
>JALSLF010000106.1 GCA_026988445.1 Bacteroidales bacterium | reverse complement strand
TCAGAGCCCATGATTATACGCCCGCCGGCTGCCATTGATGAGAAAGATTTTATAAAGGCTTGTGTTAAATGCGGAGCATGTGTTGAAGCATGTCCGTATAACACACTAAAGTTAGGAACACCGGGTGATACCAAACCTGTTGGGATGCCTTATTTTGAGCCTCGGGAAATTGCTTGCGAAATGTGTCCTGATATTCCGTGTGTACCCGTTTGTCCGTCAGGAGCATTAGATATAAAAAAAGTACAAGTTTTTGACGAACAAAAGCAAGAATATGTTTTAGATATTAATAAAGCCCAAATGGGTGTAGCCATTATTGATAATGAATCGTGTATTGCTTTTTGGGGGATTCAATGCGATATTTGCTATCGGGCTTGTCCTTTAATCGATGAAGCCATAAAACTGGAATATACCCAAAACGAGCGCACAGGGAAACATGCTTTTTTACGTCCTGTAGTTGATAATGCAGTTTGTACCGGCTGCGGATTGTGTGAAAATGCTTGTGTTACCGAAAAAGCATCAATTAGGATACTTCCAAGAGCTTTGGCAACAGGAAAAGCAGGCGATTATTACATTAAAGGCTGGGACAAAGATGATGAAAAACGCATGAAAGAGAAAGAAGAAAAGGAGCAAACAAAAAAAGTCAGTGATAAAGCACTTGAATACCTTAACGGAGATTGGGAGGATTTAATTGATGATTAAACTGTTAAGCCGAAATAAATACTTAATTCTAAGAAGAATAACTCAGGTAAGTATCCTGATACTTTTTATTGGCGGTAATTATTGGGGCTGGAATATTCTGAAAGGTAATTTAAGTACGGCAAAATTTTTAAATCTTTTTCACCTTAGCGATCCTTATATGGTTTTGCAAACATTTGCAACAGGTTTTATTCTGGCAAATGATGTTTTAATAGGTGCTTTAATTATTTTGCTGTTTTATGCTTTTATTGGCGGAAGAAGTTTTTGCAGTTGGGTATGCCCAATGAATATTGTTAGCGATACGGCTGCCCGTTTACGAAAAATATTGAAACTTTATCATGAAGATGTTAAAGTTCCGATTAGTCGTAACTTTAGATATTGGATTTTAGGCTTAAGTATAGCTGTATCTGCTTTTTCAGGTATTGCTGCTTTTGAGCTGGTAAGTCCGGTATCCATGTTGCACAGAGGGCTTATTTTTGGAATGGGCTTTGCTTGGGCGGCGGTATTTTTAGTATTCTTTTTTGATGTTTTTGTGATGCAAAACGGCTGGTGTGGTTATGTTTGTCCGTTGGGAGGCTTTTATTCGTTTATTAATCGCTTTTCAATTTTTAAAGTAAAGCATAATCATCATGCTTGTACTGCATGCAATAAATGCCTGATTGTTTGCCCCGAAAAGCAAGTTTTGTTGCCTTATATCAATAAAACATCAGTTAGGATAAAGGGTCAAGAATGTTCTAACTGTGGACGCTGTATTGATGTTTGTGAGGATAATGCACTAAGTTTTTCTTTAAATAACTACAAAAAATAATTTAAAACGGAATAAAATGAAAAAACTAATATTAATTATCAGTCTAATAATTGCTGTATTAGCTGTTGCTTGTAATTCTGAGGAAGGAGATAAGGGCTCTGACAAAAAAGCCGATGGTACAGCATTCAGAAAAGGAGATTTATTTAGCGAAAATTTTGATTTAGGTGAAATGGCTACTGTAAAAGCCGGTGTTCCGGGTTTAAGCAAAAAAGTAGATCGTGCTTTTGAAAATGCTCCACCTTTAATTTCGCATCAAATGCAAGGTTTTGACTTAATAACTCTTGAAGTAAATACTTGTTTAACCTGCCATATGCCTGATAAAGCGGTGGAAGCAAAAGCAACTCCAATGCCGGCAACACATTTTAAAGCATTTCGTCCGGAAATTAAATTGGTAAACGGCAAATATGTTTTATATGAAGAAGGTAATCAAGTTGAAATTCGCGATTTAAAAGGTAAAATGGATATGGGACGCTATAATTGCACACAATGCCATGTACCTCAAACTAATGCCGAATTGGATGTAAAAAATACATTTCAAGCAGAATTTCGTGATACAACGAATAAGCACAAATCTACTTTAATCGAAAAGTTTGATGAGGGAGTGCAGTAATAAATGAGTGAATGAGTGAATAAGGGAATGTTTTTCTTATTTGCTTATTCATTATCAAGTATATAAGCTAAGTTGAGCGATTATGTACACAAAGAAGTGCCATGATGTTGAGATTAAAAAGTTTATAAAAAAAGTAGAAATACCCCTTTGGTATTTGAGTCTTTTTTTGTAAATCTCTTTTACTCAACAGGTTGGTATTTGTTGAACAAGATAATCGCTCAACTTAGGTATAAAGCAAGATGTAATTTAATAACTTATGAAGTCTGTATTCGCTTTAATATTATTAGGCAGCATTTTAATCCTTCAAAATAGGGTAGAACCGGTGTATTCTGTTAGGGTTTCGGGAGATGTATCTGATTTTATTTATGAAAACGGAAAATTATATGTTGCTACCATGCAGGCTTCAATTGAGTTTATAGATTTAGCTTCAAAAAAAAAATTAAACAGGATTGTATTTAATAAAATAACTGATTTTCAAGAGAATGAAATCAATCCCCGGGTTTACTCAATTGACAAACTACCCGGAAAAAATAAAATATTGGCTGTTTTACAAGCATCTAATGGTTATCAGGATGTGTATTTAATTGAAAATAATCAAAAAACAAAAATTAAAGGTGCATTTAAAGACCGCTTAATGATAAAAAGAGCAAAATTTATTACCGGTGATACTGTTTTACTTGGTTTATTCAGCGATGAGATTATTTTATGGTCGATAAGTAAAAAGAAGCAAATCTATAAAAAGCAAATCAGCAGCTCATCATTATCCGACTACACCTTAGATAAAAGCAGAAAATTAATTATCACATGTGATGAAAGCGGAGCAAGCTATCTGATAAGTGCTGAAACAGGAAATACTATTGTTAAGTTTGAAGGAGAAATAAAGGATCGTGCTTTCTCAGTAGATTACCAAAACCTTACATTTATAAGTGGGGGAAAAGACCGAAATGTTGCCGTATATTTTTTACAAGGACGAAAGTCTTACTCAATTAAGTCTGATTTTTTTGTATTAAGTGTAGCTTTAAGTCCTTCGGGCAAATTAGGTGCTTATACAGGAAATGAAACCGGTGATGTAATTGTTTTTAACATCAAAACGAAACAGAAATTATATACCTTAGCAGGACAGAACGAAAATATTTCAAAAATATATTTTATCGATGAAAAAACAATCATCACATCATCGAATAATGAATTTATTAAAGTTTGGAAACTAAATTAGCATATTATGACACTATCAAGCATATTAATTCAAGCAAAACCGGAACATGTTTTAGCTTTGGTTGAAAAATTAAAAGAAGCCGATATTTGTGAGTATCATCTTCATGATGAAAAAAAAGGAAGTATCATTGTAACCGTTGAGGGAAAAAATACCGGTGAAGAAATGCAAAAATTAACAGAAATTCAAAGCATGGATTTGGTAATTTCTGCCGAAATGATATACAGCTACCATGAAGATGAATTGGAGCAATTGCGCGAAAATCTTGAAGTATCAAGTATTCCGGAATGGTTAAATAAAGAAAATATCGATGCCAAAGATATTGTGTATCACGGTGATTTAAAACGTAAAAGAAATAGATAACAGCTTATATCATAAATATGCATAGTCGCTTGTCAAACAAAGGTTTTAATATATGTTGAAACTTATTAAATTTGCAATAAATATAAAATTTAGATTATGCGTTCAATCCTATTTATATTTATTTTGATTTTTAGTTTTCAAGCCTGCGAACTTGCCGATGTAAATAAAGCGGATGTAGTACAAATTGATAAGAAAAAATTACTTGATTTAGTAAACGATTTACGAAAAAAAGGCTGTGATTGCGGTTCAACATACATGCCTCCCGTTGATAAGCTTGAATGGAACGATGAACTTGAACGTGCTGCCACAGCACACAGTATTGATATGAATGAGAATGACTACTTTAGTCATACAAGCCTTGATGGTTCAAGTTTTGCCGATAGAATTAGAGGAACAGCCTACGAAGGAAGTCC
>JALSLF010000105.1 GCA_026988445.1 Bacteroidales bacterium | reverse complement strand
CTAAATACAAAAAATCAACTAACAATTATATTTTGTAGAATATTGATGTATTTAAAAAGTATCTGCATTTTGTTAAAATAAATTTATATTTTTGTATTTGACAAAATGCTTATGCGCTTAATTAAACCACCAATAATTCGCCTTATTATTGCTTTTGCCTTTTTGTTGCAAAATACAAACTCTTTTGCCCTGGAAATAAAAATTTTCGTATTTAACGATAATAGTCAAATTACTTACCTTAACGATTATCTTCTCATTTTAAAAGACAGCAGTAAAACATTACGTATTAATGATATTGTAGCAAACAACAGTTTTATCAAATACAACTTAAGTAAAAAATTAGATAAAAACAGTGTTTATTGGGCAAAACTAAAAATCAAAAATAAAAGTAGCAAAACCCGAAATGTCGTATTGCAAATAGGAGATAAAAGACATTCGGATATTGCCAATTTATTTTTGCTGGATGAGCAAGGGCATATTATAGAGAAACTGAAAAGCGGACATTTTGTACCAAAATCACAAAAAAATGTAAAAGAAGAATTGGGAAGTAAGTTCTTGTTAAGCCTTGAACCAAACAAAACTTATACTATTTTTATCCGCATCCAAAACATATCCGGTTTTTCACCTGCATTCAATGTACGGATTATTCCACAAAGTATTTTTCAGGAAAATTTATTGAACAGAAATTTAATTCAAGGTTTATTGCAAGGTATTCTTTGGATAATGTTTTTATATAATTTACTGATTTTTGTATATAGCCGTGATAAAATATATCTATGGTACTCATTGTACATTGTTGGCATAGCGCTAAATTTTTTAACCGAACGCGGCTTATTTATTGAATATATTGTTCCCGAGCAGCCTCAAATAAATCCATACATTTTTATTTTGGTAACAGGTTTGGCTTCAGTAGGATATTTTCAATTTTTAAGATTGTTTTTAAATACAAAAGAAAAAATGCCACGTTGGGACAAAGCCCATTTTATGGTGATTATCATAAATGTATTGGTAACAATTGTGCTTTTGACTGAAATTTGGGCTTTCTTTAACTTACCGGTAGCCATTAATGTAAGCAATTATTTAAATCTTTTAGGCTTAATTTATGGTTTGATTTTTATTTTTTATCTGATGAAAAAAGGCGATGTACTTGCACGTTTTTTTATTATCGGAACCATTTTATTAGCACTGGGAACCATAACAAGTTTAGTTTTTCTGATTTTTAAAATCCCGCTGAATTTTGACCCCAAATATTTTATGAATGCCGGTACTATTGCTGAGATACTCGCTTTTTCATTAGGTTTGGGTTATCGTATTCGATTAATTGAAAAATCCAAGCAAGAAGTACAGAAAAAACTTATAACTCAGTTAGAAAAAAATGATAAGCTCAAAGAAAAAGTAAATCGTGAGTTGGAACAAAAAGTATTGGAACGTACTGCCGAAATTGAACAGCAAAAAGAAGAAATTCTTGCGCAGTCGGAAAATTTACAAGTTGCCAATAGAATTTTAACGCAGCAAAAACGCGAAATTGAACAAAAAAATGATGAAATTGTTGCACAAACTAAAAATTTGGAAAAAATATTTAAAGAAACTACCGATAGCATAAATTATGCGCGTAGAATTCAGAACACAATATTACCTTCAACAAGTATTTTAGCCAACTACTTTGAAGATTATTTTATCCTTTTTAAACCCAAAGAAACGGTTAGTGGTGATTTTTATTGGTTTAAATATCTGACAAGAGGAAACAAACAATTTTTTGCTTTTGTTGCGGCTGATGCTACCGGACATGGAGTACCCGGTGCACTGGTAAGTATGTTAGGCAATTCTTTACTTAACGAAACGGTTGTTAAAAACGAAGTTCAAAAGGCAAGTGATGTATTAGAGGCTGTTAGGCAAGATGTAAAAACAGCTTTTCATCAATCGGCAGACCATATAGTTACTCGAGATGGTATTGATATGGCATTTTGTTTATTAGATTTAGACACGCTTGAATTACAATATGCAGGGGCTAATCGTCCCTTGTTGATTTTCAACCATTCAAATTGCAATGGAAGTGATTTTATAGAATTAAAACCCAATAAAAACCCCATTGGACTACATCATAAAGAGAAACCATTTACCAATCATATTATACAATTAGAAAAAGGGAATAAACTATATCTTTTTTCAGATGGCTATCCCGACCAAATTGGTGGTCCCGAAGGAAGAAAATTATATCTTAGGAGATTTAAAGAGCTACTTACCGAGATACACCAACTCCCCATGCAAAAACAATTTGAAATTCTTGAAGATAAGTATGATGAATGGATAAACGATATAAGTTCAGCTAAAACTTATCGTCAAGTTGATGATATTTTGGTAATGGGACTAACAATTTAATAATAGATTCATCGTTTGTTTTTATGTTAATTTTATAATTTTGCACGCCATTTATAAAAACAGAAAAATGATGAATAAAATAGTATTAATACTAACTGTACTCATATTAAGTATTAGGGTAAACGCACAAGAACTACATGCCACCGGCTACGAGTTAGGTATCCGAATGGGTAGCTGGGCAGGTTCGGGGGCTTCGGTTGATGGAGTAATGAAACTTGGACAAAACCGTATTCATGCAGATTTAGGACTTTTTGAGAACACTTTCACTATTGAAGGCTTTTATGATTGGAGTTTCCCGATTGCCGAAGGTTTTTCTTTTTATCCCGGTGTAGGCGGAGGTATGGCTTTTACCGATGCCGGAATTGTTTTGGGGCTTGGTGGTGAACTGGGTTTTGAATATGCATTTAAAATACCCTTAACCATAGGTTTGGATTGGCGACCTATGATTTTGCTGATAAATGCTAATAATTTCGGATACAACCATGGAGGTTTAAATATAAGGTATCGGTTTTAACCAACAATGTGATACTTAAATCGCGTGTACAAAAAATTAATTAATCATTTTTATGTAAAATCATTAAATAAATATTATGAAAAAATTATTATTTTCACTGGTAATTATTGCCTTTATTTCAATGAACATCAATGCCCAAAAAATAAATACCGAAGGTTTGGAGTTGGGTGTTCGTATTGGTGGCTATGGTGATGCCGGTGCAGCTGTAGATGTTACTTTTCCTATGTGGGGAAATCGTATTCATGGTGATGTTGGATTTTATTCCAACGCTATTGGAATTGCTGCTTTTTACGATTGGAGTTTTCCAATTGCCGAAGGTTTTTCATTCTATCCGGGCGTTGGTGCTGATATGACCATCGGAGATGTTTTTGTACTTGGAATTGGTGGTGAACTGGGGTTTGAATATGCCTTTAAAATCCCCCTAACAATTGGTATGGATTGGCGTCCAACGATTCGCTTGGTTGATGCCAACGGTTTTGGTTCCGATAGTTTTGGCTTAAATATCAGATATCGCTTTTAGTCAAACCTAAATTGGTATTTATTGAAGTAGATAATTGCTCAGTTTAGGTCAAATACATTAATTTATTAAAAAAGCCGGAGTTTTACCAACTACCGGCTTTTTTAACAAAATATTAGCTAAATTATTCCTTACTCTCAAATTCAAGTTTCCAAATACCGCGTAAATCACCTTCTTTAAAATTAACAGCTAAGTCATCCGGATACAAAGTTTGAATATGTTTAAATAATGTATCGGGAATTTCAGATTGTGGTGTACCATGGCATATTAAACAAGCTTGTTGCAAACGAATTGGTGCATAAAATACAATTTTATCATTATCGCTTTTTATTTCCGGCTTTACTTTTTCACCTTTGGCAATTAGTTCCTCGTATTTTTTAAAAATTTCCAAATCCTTAGCTGTAGCTTTATTCTCAGGATTACGGTTTTTTATTGCTACGCGACTAATTTTAACCTTGTAAAGCTCTGACAAACTATCGGTTAAAGGGTATGCACTTAATTTACAAAAATTAATTGCTTCAATGGGTCCCTTTTCTTTAATCGCCTTTTTAACATGCCCGGATAGAGTTTTTGCAGTAGTTTGTGCTATTTCTTTCCCCTCTTTTAAATATTTTTCTCTGTCAAAGGACTGTTTAGCGTTACATGCAAAAACAAATAATCCAATAAATAAAACAATAATTTTTTTCATAGTCATCAGCTTTGAGTTATTAATCTACGAATATATGAAAAAATTTAACACTGTAAAATTGGATAAAACTTCATTATGCTCCAAAAACAAAGAGCCTGCTTTATCAAAACAAGCTCTTTAAATTATCCTTAAATCCGCAACTATCTTCTACTGCAAAGCCATGACCATGTCCGACTACCGGCGGATGCACGCCATTATTGGGAATGCTCGTTTTTCGATACTCACCGTAACTAATGCTACGTTTGCGTGTCTCAAAACTGCGCTACACCAATACTGGCGCGCATTATAACTTTTCGCAACGAACATAGCTGCGGATTTAAGGTATATCTTAAAAAATTCTACTTCGCAATTTTTCCCCAACCTACTTTTGACATATTCCGGTAAATAAAATAAGCCGCAGTAAGTGCTATTACCAAGAAAATAGTACCTTCGAGATATTCTTTAAAAATTATTTTCCCAAAACCAAACAAACTAAACATAACCAAAATACTGCCAAGCGCCCAATTCATAAATAATGCTCCGTAACCCGAATCTCCTTTTACATCAGGTAAACGCTTCTGCACCGCTTTCCAACCAATTCCTCCCGGATGCACTTTGCGATAAAATTCATCTAATTTTGCATCTTCGGTAGGTTTTGTAAGGAATGTAACTACAATCCAAAATAAAGAAGACCAAGCAACAATAATAATTAAGCTTAATTCAAAATCTTTTGAAATCACATCTAAACCAAAACCATAGCGCAATACAGGGTATATTAAATAAGGAGCTACCATTGCTGAAAGTTCACTCCAAGCATTTACGCGCCACCAAAACCATCTTAAAAGCAGCACAAGACCAATTCCGGCACTCATTGCTAAAATAAATTTCCATGCATCGCTAATTCGTTCAAATTGAGTGGTTACCAGTAAAGAAAAAAGCATTAAAACAAAAGTAGTAATTCTTGAAACTTTTACATAATACTTTTCATCACCGTCTTTTTTAATAAACGGACGAAATAAGTCGTTAATTATATAAGATGTTCCCCAAACCGTTTGCGAAGCAATTGTGGACATATATGCAGCCAAAAAAGCAGCCATTAACAAACCCAATAATCCGGCAGGTAATAAATCTTTAATCATCATTACATAAGTGGCACCTTTATCTTGGGCATCCGGATACATAACTAAAGCAACCAAAGCAACCAACACCCATGGCCAAGGGCGTAAAGCAAAATGTGCTACTTGAAACCAAAGGGTTGCAAATAAAGAGTGTTTCTCGTCTTTTGCCGACATCATTCTTTGAGCAATATATCCGCCGCCGCCAGGTTCAGCTCCCGGATACCAACTTGCCCACCATTGTACGCCAAGATATGCAACCAAAGCGGTAACACTCATTTTCAACAAACCGGTACCACTTACAGCTTCGGCTGTGTTATCTCCTATAGTAGGTATAAAATCAAAAACCCATGAATTAGCAGAAAGCTGCTCTTTGAGTCCGTCAATTCCTCCCACATGATCAACTGCAAAAATTGCAAGTGCAATACTACCCGTCATTGCCATAACAAACTGAAATGTATCGGTAATGGAAACCCCCATTAAACCGGATAGTGAGGAATAAATAGCTACAAAAACCATAAGCAAAGCAACTGCCATCAGGTGTGCACTAATTTCCAAGCCCAGAAAATTAAAGCCGGTAGAGCCGAAAATTGTTAGTTCAGGAAACATTACTTTAAGAATTTTCACCATGGCAAGATTTACCCAAGCCATAACTACAACATTCATAAAAATACCAATATAAACTGCTCTAAAGCCTCGTAAAAAACGCGCAGCTTTACCGGAATACCGGATATCTACAAATTCGGCATCTGTTAAAATATTTGAACGCCTCCACAAGCGGGCAAAAAAGAAAACGGTGAGCATACCGCCAAAAAGCATATTCCACCAAAGCCAATTTCCTGCAATACCTTTTTGTGCCACCAACTCGGTTACTGCAAGTGGCGTATCGGCAGCAAAAGTAGTTGCTACCATACTGGTTCCTGCAATATACCAAGGAAGATTACGTCCGCTAAGAAAAAAATCACCGGTACTTTTTCCCGCTTTTTTCGACATGTAAATACTAATACCGATACTAACCAAAAAATAAAGCCCAATAATGAGCCAATCAACTGCTGCCAATGCCATATTAAG
>JALSLF010000104.1 GCA_026988445.1 Bacteroidales bacterium | reverse complement strand
TAAAAAAATGCGGCTTCTGTCATACTAAAAAAACCATGAAAACACTTAAATTCATTAACCTAAAAAAATCAAACCTAAGAATTTTTTGACAGAAAGCCGCATATCATCCTCTATTTATTAACTGAAACCTATAAAGCTACTCCTTCCATAGATTTTTCCAGTTCACGCGCATGTGAAAGGAAATAATCTACATTCATCTCTTTAAAATACAGTAATCCATGACTAACACGTACCATAGGACTTTTATTCAAATAAAAATAATCTTTACCCAACAATAACTGAATATCTTTTAATTGCTCAACCCATATTTTTTGGGTAAGCGTACTGAATTTGCCATCAAGCATATAGCTAGGAAACGATGCATTTACCTGACTGATATAACAGTTGGTAAATGCATTATCCAAGACCGCCATTGCGTTTAATGAAACCGGAACAATCACCTCAGCTTCTGCCGGATGAAAGCGATACCAAACATTACGGTATCCCCAGATTCTTAAATTTGATAAATCTTCTTCCTTGCTCCACAAGCGTACTGCTTCGGCAATAGCTTGCAGTACTTTATAATGAGTATCCGGTCCGCTACCTTCCGGATCAAGTGCTAAACTAATTACGGTGGGTTTAATTTTCCGTAGCATATCCAAAATAGGAATTACATCGCGTGTACGCTCAGGTTGTTCGGTAAAAATATCGCCTGTATAAAAGCCTAAACGTAAATGATGTACATTTTTTACTTGTACGCCAAAATGAGCCCAAACCAACTCTTCTTCAAACTCACGAATCATTCCTTTTAGTTTTTGCACCTTAACAGGATTTTTTTGACCGTCGTAACTTCTTTTCAGTATGGCAATTACATCATTTATAGTATAGCGTAATTCGTCTTTATCTTTTACTTCGTAAATTTCAACAATAGCTCTAACTACACGATGGCATAAGCCTCTCCTCTGCCCTATTGAGTCTTGTGCTGCAACTTTATTCAAATAATGATAAACATCTTTATCCCATTTGTATTTATATCCGGTTTCAAAAAAATCGCTATAGTTCACCATTTCAATTTTCCCTATATCGAGGAAATGCTTGGTATCGCGTAAAACATCTATCACAAAATGATTGGTAACTGCAGTAAAACCTGAAGTTAATACCGTAAAATGAAATTTATTGGTAGCTTCGCGTAGCTGGCGATTTATGTGTGGCATCATTCCCAACATAATATCGTCATGATGCGGACCGGTATGATAATAAGTTTGTTCTTTTTCTTTTTGCATTCCTTTTTGCAATTTTGCCGATATGGAGTCGATTACCGATTGAACGGTTTCGTCATTTAGTCCGGGAATTAATTTGCAATAAGGATCCGATTTTAAATCGTTTAAAACCAAATGATGTCCGTATTTATCTAATTTTTTACAAAGATTAATTACTGCCCTTTCGGTTTTTTCATGCGTCCATTCGCCTTCTTTATAATATCTTTCTACACTATCGTTTAAAAAAGCTGCTGCACTTTTGGTGGTATAAAAGCGTGCAAAAGGTAATTTATGCAGTACCGTAGCCGGATAAACATTACTCGGAGCATTTTCTAAAGCATCTTTTACAACATTTGCTTTTGCCTCGCCCGCAGCAATAATTATTGCCGTGGCATCTTCTTTATAAGTAATGGTTTCTAAGCCAATGGTAATAACCAAACGATTTTTTGATATTTCAATACCGCCTAAATCGCCGGCTGCAACCGCTTGTGTTTCAAAATTTGTTGAAGTTAGGCGTGTTGTAGAGTAATGGTCGGAACCACGCGTATTAAAAGCAATGTGTCCATCAGGTCCTATCCCGCCAAGGAAAAAACCAATACCGCCTAAATCTCTGATTTTTTGTTCGTATTGTGTGCACCAGTCATCAATTAAAAAAATTGATTTTTGCTGCAGGCACTCTTGGGGTGATTTACAATCGCGGTATCTTAAAGATAAATCAACGATTGAATCGGGAAAAATTTCCGAAAAATGTTTTCCTTCGGCAAGAGGAATTTCATCAGAATTAATTAATAAGGCTTTGTTACGGTCTAAGCCGAAACCATCGATATAAAAATTATTTACATAATTAAAAAAACTATTTGCTTGCTCGGATTTAATGGGGTAAAACTCATCGATTTGAACAAAATGCAAACCCGATAAATCCGGTTTTTTTTCAATAATTAAGCCGTATTTGGCTCTTACTTCTTTAGCTTTTTTAGTACTCCAATTTTGGAGCATAAACTGAGTCCACTTAATAAAGTGTTCAGGAGTTTTTCCGGTAGGAAGACTAATTACACCATTAGGGTTTTCGGCTACCCATTCTAAAAACCTAAGGGCTGTAAAAAGTCCTAATTTAGGAAAGTTCTCAACGGTTATATAGGGCATTTTTGTACTTATTTTTTTCATGCCCGATAAGTCAAAGAATTTTTTTTCTACTGATGAAAAGTTTGAAATATTCATAATTAATGCTACTAAATAAATGATTATTTAAATTTGGGCAGGCTTAAGCCTGCCCTTAAAAATGTTAATACTACCATTGATTGTAACCTAAATCCCACCATAAACGTGTACCTCCTGTATCTGGTCCTTTCAGTGTTTCAACTGCCTTTAATGTTTCAGCATTGTTGGTTTCGTATTCAGAAGCCGGCAAATTAACTCTACGAATAAATTCTTCGGTACTGATTTTTCCTCCACTGTTATTAACCATAACTGTAAACAGTTTAGGATAGCCAGTGCGTCTAAATTCGCTCCATGCTTCCTGTCCATCAGGATACATGGCTATCCATTTCTGGGTAATAATTTTTTCCAATTTGGTTTCGTTATCATCAGCATTGTTCCAAGCTATTGTTACTTGGCTTAAACCTGCACCGGTAACATTATTTGCCGAATTATTTGGGTCAATATAATCAGCTGCCGTACTGGTATTATCTGCAATATAAGCATCTACGCCACCAATACCGTACTGATTAAAAGATAAACGAATTCCATTTTCATAGAATGATTGTGCAGTACCGCCCATATTCCATCCACGCAATGCGCCTTCAGCTCTTAAAAAGCTTACCTCGGCAGCGGTCATAAGTTGCACCTTGGTTGTTTCTATAACCGGACCTAATTTTGAAAATCCATCATAAGTATCTTTTGTTTGAATATCAATACCGTTACGTATTCCTTTATAATCATCGGGATAATCTGCTGATTTTAAGAAGTATTGTTCTATACGTTGATCATTGTATCCTTTTAAAATACTTTCCATTGGAGCTCCCATTCTAATATCATTCCATGCTGAATTAATAGTACTTAAAGGGTGCAACAAGCCTGCATCAATAACAAAGTTCTCATCATTCGATTCAATTAAACCAAACGAATTGTTAATTGCTTTTTCAGCTTCTACTTGAGCTTTTGCAGGATCAACATTAGATATTCTAATGGCTAATCTAAGCCTAAGTGAGTTTGCAAATTTTATCCATTGCGTAACATCACCTCCGTATGTAGAAATATCAAAATTTGAAAATGCAGTATTATCAGTATAATCAGCTAATGTTTCTACGGCAAAATCCAAATCCTTGAAAAAATTATCATAAGCTTCTTTTTGCGAATCATAGGCTGCAGAAGTTGGGTTTTCTCCGAAATGAGAATACACAATTGGCCCGAACATATCAGATACACGGTGCATTGCCTCAACTTTAATAATCAAAGACCATGCGTAAAAGTTAGGTAAATCTTCTTCTGCACGAGACTTTATGGTTAAAGCATTGTTCATAATATTTGTATAAGCAACGCTCCAAGGAAATCCATTCCAGCCATCTACTAAATCGTAAGTAGTATTGTTGGAGTTACCTCTAAAAGGTGTTGGAATCATCATATAACCGGAATAAACATCTCCAAGAAGATTTTGCTGTAATTGAAATACCCAAACAGGGTCGTATGTGTAAATATTCATTAGCATTGGCTTATATAATGCACCAACAATATTATAATCCTGCTTTAGTGACTCTTTCGTTATTCCGTAAGGATCGGTATTTATATCTTCAAAATTTTTTGTGCAGGCAGTTCCTAAACCAATTAGCATCAGGAGTGCCAGTATTTTTATATTCTTCATTGTTATAATTTTAAATTTTTAAATAAATAAATATTCATACATAAAAATGCTAGAACGATACTTTAAGGTTAAGACCAAAGCTTCTTGTAGTAGGAATTGCAAATACATCCACACCTTGAAGTCCATTTCCTGTACTAAGTGAAATATCCGGATCGTAAGGAGCTTTTTTATATATAAAGAATAAATTACGAGCAATGAACGATAAATTTAATGCTTTAAATACATTACTGTTAGCCAGTTTGAAATTATATCCTAAAGAAAATTCTCTTAAACGAACATTGGTCGCATCATAAACATATTCTCCGGTAAATCCGTCGCGCCCACCAACGGCAGTATAATATGCTTCGGCATCTAATTTTCCGCTAACAGGAGTACCGTCTTCATAAACAGCAGCAATATCAACACCGCCATTATTTCTTGCATCAGCTGAACGCTGAGAAACCCCATGCTCATCCAGCATTGCTTCTGTTATACTCATTACCTCACCACCAAATCTACCATCAATTAAGAAATATAGTGTAAGGTTTTTATAAGTTAAGGTATTACTCCAACCTGAGGTAAAATCTGGTTCCGGATTACCAACAGGTTCTAATACATTACTATTTGCAATAGGATTTCCGTTTGCATCAACAACAATTCTTCCTTGCTCGTCTCTTTTAATAACTTTACCTCTTATTTGTCCAAAAGGCTCACCTTCGGCAATATAAAATGTATAGTTATTAACACTGGTTGGGGTTAGCGGATATTCTCCACCTAAATCTTCGTGTAAAGAAATAACCGTATTTTTATTACGCGCAAAATTTAAAGAAGTATTCCAGCTAAAGTTTCCACTTTGCAAAACAGTAGCATAAATAGAAAACTCTATTCCTTTATTTTCAATATCACCTGCGTTAACAGAATAATAAGTATAACCAGATGAAGGAGGTGCAGAAATTAGAAAATACTGGTTTGTTGTATTGGTTTTATACCAAGAAAAGTCAAAACCAAGTTTATTGTTAAAAAATTTCCAATCAGTTCCTATTTCCCAAGATTTTTGTTGTTCCGGCTCTAATGTTGTTAAAACCGTACGGTTAGGCGCCACTAAACTACCGCTTGTAGATGAAGTTGCCAAGATATTAGTTTCAAAAGAAGGCACATCATTACCTACCTGAGCATAAGAAACTCTTACTTTAGCAAAATTAATTGCTTCGGGAAAACTTAGCATTTCAGTAAGTATGCCCGTTAAACCTATAGATGGATAAAAATAAGAGTAATTATCGGTAAAAGCGAGTGTAGATGACCAATCGTTACGACCTGACAAATCTAAATATAACATATTTTTATATCCAAGAGATGCGCTGGCAAAAACAGATTGTACTTGTTTTCTTTGTGCCATACTTTGATACATCGTCATGCTAGGCGATGCTACAAAGTTTTGTAAAAAGAATTCATTGGTAAAAGTTAAACCTCCTGCTATACCCGAATCATGATAGGTTTTGTCTCCAAGGGTATAATCGGTAATACTTGTACCAATATTAGCGGAGAAGCTTAAATCCTCATTAAAGCTTTTGTTAATTGTTGCAATTAAATCAGCATATAATTGTGTGTCTTCGGTTTTAGATAAAATATACCGACCGGTACTATGCGATAAGGTACCTTGGGTGGTTGCATATATTTTTTTATCAAAAGAATTGTATGCTTTATTTACATTTCCTCTTGCTTGAATAGATAACCAATCGGTAACAGTCCACCCTAAAGTAATAGAAGCAATTGCACGTAAATTATTATCTTCACTAGGATTTCTATAAATTGCCCAATAAGGATTTTGCTCATAATCTTTATCAACAGGCCACTGCTGAGCCATAATATTTCTTACAGGATCAAATAATTCAAAATTATCTTTGTAATATTGAAAATCTTCACCGCGAGGAAATAAATACAAACCGGTTAAAGGGTTGAAATACAAACCTGCTGTAGGTTTATTATGAATTGTTTGCGAAGTTAAAATAATGTTCGCATCCACTTTTAGTTTATCATCAAAAAACTTAGTGGTTTGTCTTAAATTCAAATTATGTTTTACTAAATCATTTTCAGGAATTATACCTATTGTTTTTGTATTTGCATAAGATAAATAAGTAGTCGATTTTTCATTACCTCCGGTTAAGGTAATTGCATTAATAAAAGTTTGTCCGGTTTGGTAAAAATCATTAATAAAATCAGGACTGCTTTTTTTAGCTCCCCAACTGTAAAGTGCACCCGGGTCACTACCATATTCTGATTGAAATTCAGGCAAATAAGCTACCTTATCAATAGTAAAATTAGAAGAAAAGTCTATTCTGGTTTTACCTGCTTTCCCTGATTTTGTAGTTATCAAAATTACCCCATTGGCACCTTGACTACCATATAAAACCGACGCAGAAGCACCTTTTAAAACCGTAATACTTTCAATATCATCGGGATTAATCATAGAAATACCATCACCGCCATCGCCTTGCCCGTCAGTTGAACCCCAAACGTCATTTTGTTGATTTGGTGAATAATTTAACATGGGCATTCCGTCAATAACATATAATGGTTGATTATTAGTTGTTGAAGAATTACCTCTTAGCAAAACTTTTACAGAACCACCGGTTCCTGCGGCACTTCTATTGATAGTTAAACCGGCAACTTTCCCTGATAAACTATTCATTGGATTGGCGTCTTTAACCTTTGTAAGTTCATCACCTTTTACATCCTCAGCCGAATAGGTTAGCGCCTTTTTCTCCCGCTTAATACCTAAAGCCGTAACCACCACATCATCTAACGCAACATCTGAGGTATTTAGAGCTACATTAATTACTGTTTGACTACCCACTTTCACAGTTTTGGTTTCGTATCCTAAAAAAGAAAAGCTTATAGAAGCGTTGTTGTCCGGTACTTTTAAAGAATAGTTACCGTCTAAATCAGTAATGGTTCCTTGCGAAGTACCCACAACTGCAATATTAACACCCGGTAAAGGCGAACCATCGGAAGCATCGGTTACCTTTCCCGTAATTGTACGCTCTTGTGCGTACAAACTACCACTTAATGCAAATAAAAGCATTAAAGCAGAAATCACGATTTTTTTCATAAAGTTAAAGTTAGATTAATAATTACAATTAATAGAAAAAACAATAAACGCATGATTTTATCTTAATCATTGCGTTTAAAATTCTTTTTTATTTTTCAAATATATTTTCACTAACCATTGCAACAGCTCCTAAAATATTTGCATTAGTACCTAATTTTGATATTTTAATTTTGCTTTGATTTCTTAATTTAGGAATACTATAATGGTTTAAAGCTTGCTCAATGGGTGTTAAAAGGTATTGATTAGCCTCGGCAACTCTACCTCCCAGAATAATCAACTCAGGATTAAAGAGTTGAATAAGTGCAGCAATTCCTTTACCCAATTCAAATCCTACTTTTGCAATAATTGAAATTGCAAATTGATCTCCTTCATTTGCAGCTTCAATGATTGTTTTAGGAATTAATTCTTGCCCTTTTTCAATTTTTTCAGATAATGTTGAATGTTTGCCCTGATGAATGCCTTCTTTTGCCAAACGCACCAATGCAGTACCTGAGGCAACAGTTTCTAAACAACCTTGTTTACCACATTTACAAAGTAAACCATTTTCAACCAAAGGAATATGACTAAACTCACCGGCAAAACCGGAAGAACCACGGTAAAGCTCTTTATTAATAATCATTCCCAACCCAACGCCCCAACCTACATGAAGCACTAATGTATTTTTTGTTCCTTTTGCCAAACCATACCTGTATTCGGCTAATGTACGTGCATTTGCATCATTCTCAATAAAAACAGGTAGTTCAAACAAGTCTTCAAAACGTTTTGCTAATGTATTTTCTTCATCATAAAAATAAGTGTAATTAATACCTTTTTCAGCATCAATTAAACCGGGCATATCTATTCCTACTCCAATTAATTTGTTTCGGTCAATACCGGATTTGTCAATAAGTTTATTCGCCAAATCATAAATTTCATGTATGAGTCTGTTATCGTCTTTTAACAGAAGAGGATGATTAATAAACTCTGAAACGCTTTCAAGTTTCGTATTAAATATAGCAATTTTGGTAGTAAACCAACCTATATCAATTCCCAATATATAAAATACATCATCCTGTAAGCCATAAAGGTTAGGTCTTCTTCCACCGCTGGAATTACCTTGACCTTGTTCAATAATAACATCCAAGCTCAACAACTCATTGATAATAGAGCTTATGGTAGGAATACTTGATTTAAGTTTTTTACTGATTTCGGCAGCCGATTTAGGACCGTGGAAATAAAGATATCGCACAATACGTCTTTTCAGCAAATGTTTCTTTTTTTCAACATTGCTTAAAGTTTTCAGCCTATTTTTGGGTTCAATTAAAAAATTCATAATGGTTCAGGTCAAAAAATCGGTTCAAATCGATATCAAAAACAGAACAAAGATAAAATGAAAATTTTAAAAAAACAATAAAACTTAATAAAAATTTTTAAAAAGTGTTTTGATAATTATAATAATTTAACATAAGTTAATTATTATTTAAAAAAAAGCAAGCTGTTTTAAAACAACTTGCTTTAATTAGGCGATAACAAGGAAATTTACCCTATTATATCCACTTTATTTTTTAGAAAGTTCTTCGGCTAATTTTAGCGCTTTATAAGCGTTAATAATTCCACCAGTTTGAGAGAGGTTTTTAAACTGTGTTTTTTTATCACGTGTACCCGGAAGAATTACTTCGGCATCGCCATAATTTTCAACCGATTTTAATAAAACATCTTTTAATTGAAGCGCTGATAAATCCGGATAATAAGATAAAACCAAAGCAGCTACACCTGCAACAACCGGTGATGCCATACTGGTGCCTTGCAAATTTTTGTATTTATTATCAGGTACTGTTGAATAAATCTTCATTCCGGGAGCAAAAACATCTACCGAATTTTTCCCGTAGTTAGAAAAAGGTGCTACAAAATTACCTTCGTTTTGCCATGATGAAGCACCTACTTCAATCCAATTTTTAGCAACTTTACCGTTCAAATAACGTGCATTCGGAAAATTAGGAAGTTCATCATTGTTTTGACCATCGTTACCGGCTGCATGAATTAGTAAAACACCTTTTTTCTCAGCATATTTTACGGCTTTATCAACATATTTTTTATAAGGAGAATATGCTTTTCCAAAACTCATATTAATTATTTGAGCACCATTATTAACCGCATAGTAAATTGAATTTGCAACATCTTTATCACGCTCATCACCGTTAGGCACACAACGTATAACCATGATTTTAACATCGGCAGCAATTCCATTCATTCCCAAATTATTATTACGAATAGCACCAATAATTCCTGCAACATGTGTTCCATGCATAGCATCAGGTCCTTCAACTTTATTATTACCGTAATCTCTTTGCTTTTTATTATCATAATCATCACCTACAATGTGGCGAGCATCAAAATCCGGATTTAAGTTATATTCTAACTGTTCTTTATAATAGTCAACTCCCTCTTGCATGTCTTCAAGGGTAATTCCATTAGTTTTTGCATAAATTAGCATTCCTTTTGCCTGATTTACATTTTGTTTATCACTTTGAAAGTTTTGTAAATCTTCAATAGTATAATCATCTTTAGCTAATTCAGCTTTCATTGTGGAATCGGCAAGAGTCAACATTTTAGCAAAACCCTCTATGTTTTGCAATGTTTGTTTTGCTTCCTGCACTTTTGCTTCAAAAGCTTTTTTGTATTCAAGGTATTGATTAAACTCTTTCAATTTTTTACCTTTAAAATCTGAGGCACTTTTCCCTTCGTATATCTTTTTATATTTAACATACAAGCGGGTAAGCTCCAAATTTTCCTGATTAACCATTTTGCCATCTGCACCACCTATAAAGTTCCATCCGTAAACATCATCAACATAGCCGTTTTTATCGTCATCAATACCGTTTCCGGCAATTTCATCGGTATTAATCCAGATATTGTCTTTTAAATCTTCATGTTCAATATCAATACCTGAATCAATAATGGCAACAATTACGGTTTTTGTTTTTTTAGCTTTTAAAATTTGTTCATACGCTTTTTGATCGCTTACTCCTTTATAGTGATCTGCTTGCGGATCAAGATGAAACCAATTTTGGGGTACTTCATCTTCCAATATCAACTGCTTGTTAACAGCGGTTGCATCAACTACATGACTGCTTTGTGCATTCGCAAAAACAATCGATGCGAATAAAATAAATGTTACTAAGATTTTTTTTGTTATCATTTTTTTAAGAATTATAATTTAATTGTCAAAAATAGCGTTTTTTAAAGAATAATAATCGATTTTTTTCAATAATTATCCGAAATGCATCAAACATATTCATATAGCTGTAAAATATTTTATAATTTTGAATTTTATTTAGCTGTAAAGTTTTTCCCAATAAATTAGCTGCAATATGTTTAAAAGTAAAACAAGTATATTCATTACTGTTGGTGTATTGCTTGCAATAGCAATAGGTTTACAATTTATCAATAATCAGGAAAAAACAGTTCCTGCAGGAATCAACGCAGTTCCATTGGATGCTGCTTTGATTTTTGAAAGCAATAATTTCCCGGAGCTAATAAATAAGCTCAATAAGTCAAATAAGTTTACCCAAGAGTTTTCAAATATTGAAGAATGGACAAATTTTTTTAAACAACTGGAATTTCTGGATACACTGTTTGAGCAAAACCGTGATGTCCGAAAAATTTTCTCCAATGGCAGAACGCTTTGTGCAGGACATTTAATGGGGAAAGACAAGATGCAGTTTTTGTACGTTTTGCCCTTAAATTCAAGTAATGATGAAGATATTTTACGGAACTTTATTGCACAATTCACCGAAGGAGCTAAGGGAGAGGAACGTGCTAAAATAATGCAAAGAAGCTATGAGGGCTTTTATGTGTATAATATGTTTTATTTCGATGAAAATGATAAAGACTTGAGCTTTAATTATACATTTGCCAAGGGGCTTTTTATTTTTAGTTTTTCAAAAATTCTTTTTGAGGAATCTGTACGTATGTTAAATTCAAAAGAATCCCTTTTGGATGATAGCGGATACCAAAAAGTAGTACAAATTGCCGGAAAAAATGTAGATGCCAATTTATTTATTAATTATAAAAATTTCCCCAACAGTTTAAACAAACTAATTAATAGATCAAACACTAAATTTTACGATTTTGCCGGTCATTTTGCATCCTGGTCTGTTTTAGATATTAAGCTGAAAAACGATGCTCTTTTAATGAGTGGTTTTACGCATTCAAACGACTCATTAAACAACTACCTTAATGTATTTAAAAATCAAGAAAATATAGAAAATAATTTTTTGGACATTTTACCTGAAAACACTGCCGGATTTTTGGCGATTAATTTATCCGATATTTCATCTTTTCGTCAAAAATATATACAATACTTAAAAGGCAATAGACAATATCAACGAAAAAAACGCAAACTCGACCAATTAAAGTCAAGATTCAAATATAATTTTTCGGAAGATTTTTATGAGTATATTGAAGGTACTGTTTGCGTAGCCTACCTTCCGGATAAAATACTTACAAATAAACCTGTTGCCCTTGGTATTTTACAAATTAACGATACCGAACAATTAAGCGAAAAACTTGAAGAACTTTCAAAAATAAGAATACAAAAGGATACCTCAATATCCTTTGGTGCAATGGCTCCCGTAACTTTAGATGCAAAAGAAAAAATTATCGCAAACATATTTCCTGCCCCTGAATTATTTCCGCTTTTATTTGGTAATGCTTTTAGGGATATTAATGCGCAATATTATATAATTCTTGGAGATTATCTAATTGCAGCAAAATCAGTAAAAAATTTAAAAGATTACTATAAAAAATATAAACTGAACCTGCTTATTCGAAGAAATAAAAACTTTGTAGAATTTTCAAATACGCTTTCGTCCGAATCGAATATATTTTTATACATAGATTTCTTTTACGGAAAATCATTAATAAGTCCTTTTTTAAGTAAAGGGTTTGGACGAATTTACCGGAATAATATTGAAAGTTTTGATAAGCTGCAAGCTGCAGCATTGCAATTTGGAGTAGAAAAAGATGTATTTTTTACCGGTTTATCTTTAAAGTTTAATCCTGCTTATAACGAAAAACCAAAAAATTTATGGCAAATTCAAATGGATGCTGCTCTGAACATGAAACCACAACTTGTTGTAAACCATTATACAGGTAACAAAGAGGTAATTGTTCAAGATGCCGAAAATAACCTAATTTTATACGGCACGGATGGTAATTTACTATGGAAGCGACATTTACCGGGAAAAATTTTAGGAAAAGTACATCAAATTGATTTTTATAAAAACAATAAACTGCAACTTTTGTTTAATACACGTGAATATATATTTGTTATTGATAGAAAAGGACGGGATGTAGAAAACTTTCCGATAAAATTCAAATCGCCTGCAACAAACGGTTTAGCAGTATTTGATTATGAAAACAAAAAAAACTACCGTATTTTTGTTGCTTGTGAAAATAGAAGTGTTTATTTATTAGATAAATATGCAACAAAAGTAAGCGGCTGGGAGTTTGACAAAACTTTGAGCAAAGTTAGCCTTCCTTTAAAGCATTTTGCCTATCAGGGTAAAGATTATATTGTATTTTCTGATGAGCAAAATATTTATATACTAAATCGCCGAGGACAAAAACGTATTGAATTAAAAGCACAATTTGAAAAGGCAAAAAATTCAGAAATTTATTTCGACCAAGTTAATGGACCGGAAACCGCTACCTTTATAACTACCGGAAAAACAGGAATTGTTTACTTTATCTTTTTAGATGGAACCATTAAAAAAATGACCTTAGGCACTTTCTCACCAAATCACTACTTCAAATATGGAGAACTTTTGGGTAATGATAAAAAGTTTTTTATTTTTACTGATGATACAAAACTTTCAGTATTTAAAGGTGATAAGTCCCTATCTTTCGAGAAAAATTTTGAATACCCGATAAATAACACACTTAATTTGTATAAAATAGGAAAAGTACAATTAATCGGTTTATCAATAAAAAATGAGAATAAAGTATATCTATTTACACCTCAAGGAAAAATACTTAAAGGATTCCCCATGGAGGGCTCCGGATTGTTTAGCATCGGAAAACTAAAAACAAAATCGGATAAATTAAATTTAATTACCGGAAGCAGTGATAATATTTTGTATAATTATACTTTAAAATGAGATAATCCTTAAATCCGCAGCTATGTTTGTAGTAGAAGATAGTTGCGGATTTAAGAATAATTAGATTTCACGCACATCAAGCAATACTTCATCATATTTATCCGGATTTTGCAGTATTTTACATAATAATTCAGCTGTTTTTTCCGGCGAACTCAGTTGTTTGTTGTTTTTATAATCAATAAACTTATCAACCGACGAAAAGTTTGATTTATCGGTATTGCGGATTTGTGTCTGCATTTGGGTATCAACAATTCCGGGAGCTACCGAGAATATTTTAAAAGGATATCCGGCAGATAATATTTTTTGCTCTACATCGGCAACTAAACTAAACATATCAATGGCTGCTTTTGACGCACAATAAGCTGCCCACGATTCAATAGCATGTCTGCCTGCTCCGGAACTTATCGTTAAAACTATTTTTTCAAGCGAGTAGTTCCGGTATGCTTTTATAAAATTATTCATTAAAATTGCCGGAGCAATACTATTAACCATAAAAGTGTTATAAATGGATACATTATCAATACTCCCCACATGATTTATTTGCCCAATCATTCCAGCATTATTGATTAAAACAATTTTATCTGCATCGCGAATATCAATAAATTGAAACATATTAAGCTCATCAAAATGGTTTAAATCTACTCTTATAAATTCAAATCGCTCATGCTTAATCGCATTATTTCTTGACAAACCAACTACATAATTCTCTTTATCCTCTAATAAATGTAAAGCTAAAGCTTTACCGATGCCTTTTCCCGTACCCGTTATATAATAATAGTTCATAGTCATAAATTATTTGTTGATGCTAAAATAAGATAAACTCATCAAAAACAAAAGTAATCCTTTGAGTGGTTTTTGTTTATTTATGTAAATCGCTTATCTTTACATATCTAAATAGACTCAATATGGTAAAAACTCCAAAGCTGAAATATTTCTTTACAGCTGCATTTATCGTATGGACAATTATTATTTTATCTTTTTCTTTTACAGCAAACTACGAAATCAGCACTATCTTTGCAGATAATTTTCTTAAAGAAAATCTGAATATCAATACCCTGAGTTCTGCACATAAATCTATTGAAAAACATTCCACACACCTTTTAATTATATTTTTTATTTTTTGGATATCCGGCAATATTTTAATGATAATTAGCTATTTATACATAAAAAAACGAATAGAAAAAATAAAAGAAAAAGAACAACTATTAATTCATAATGAAGAAAAATTCAGAAAATACTTTCAAGATAATCTTGCAGTAATGATGCTTGTTGACCCGCAAACAAAAAAAATAGTAGATGCAAATGCCGCTGCCGTAAAATTTTACAAGTACCCAAAACAAGAATTACTCCAAAAAAGCATGTACGATATTAATTTACTCCCTCCCGAAGAGATTGATAAAAAAATGAAAGAGGCTATAATTAATAAATCAAACTATTTAAGTTTCCGGCATAAAATAGCCTCAGGAATTATCAAAGACGTAGAAGTTTATGCATCTCCTTTTACATTTAAAGATAAAAAACTCATGTCAATTATTGTGCATGATATAACCGATAAAACACGCATAGAAAAAGCCCTAAAAAAAAGCCGGAAAAAATATAAAAATACAACAAAACTTCTAGAAACTCTATTTAATGCAGTACCGGATGTGATTAGTATTCTTGATTTAGACTATAATGTAATAAGTTATAATAAAGCCGGTTATGAGTTTTTCAACAAATCACAGGAAGAAGTGATTGGTAAAAAATGTTACGAACTCTTAGGATGTTCCAATGTTTGCGATAAATGCGTAACAAAAATAGTTTATCAAACAAAAAAAGCGGCTATCGTTGAAAGCTTTGATGAAAAATCAAAAAAATGGTTAGAGTTAAGAGGATATCCCGTTTTTGACGAGAAAGGTAAACTATATCAAGTAATTGAGCATTTACGCGATATTACCGAACGGAAAAAATTCATTGACGAACTAAAAAGCGCAAAAGAAAAAGCCGAAGAAAGCGAACGTTTAAAATCAGCTTTTTTGGCAAATATGAGTCATGAAATCCGTACCCCTATGAATGCCATTCTGGGTTTTGCACAACTATTAATGCAAGAAGAACTTTCGCCAAAAGAAATGGAAAAATACATCAACATTATTACCAATAGTGGAAATCATCTATTAAATATCATTAACGATATTATTGATATATCAAAAATTGATGCCAAACAGTTAAATATTTATCCAACAAGATTTGACCTTAACGCTTTGCTTAATGAGTTAAACATATTCTTTCAGTCAGCTTTAAGAAGTAATAAAAAATCAAAGCTTAAATTAAATATCATTAAAGAAAATAAAGCTTTTTATATCCATACAGACAAAACGCGCCTTAATCAGATATTAATCAACTTAGTGGGAAATGCAATTAAATTTACCGAAAAAGGAACAGTAAGCCTATCCTATAAAATAGAAAATAATGAAATCATCTTTTCAGTTAAAGATACCGGTATCGGAATGACGCAAGAAGAACTACACTTTGTTTTTGACCGCTTTAGGCAAGGAGATGAAACCAACAAACGCCAATACGGAGGCACAGGCTTAGGATTATCTATATCAAAAGAATTTGTAGAATTACTTGGTGGAAAAATCTTTGTAGAATCAGAAAAAGGAAAAGGTTCCACATTTTATTTTACACTACCCTACAATAATAAGATAGAAGAAAGCCCCATTTCAACCATTAAAGAACAAAAGCCTACAAATACCACATTCAAAAGTAAAACAATCCTTATAGTAGAAGACGATTTATACAGCGAACAAGTTCTTGTAGAACTCCTAAAAACCAAAGGCGCAAATATTATAACAGCACACAATGGTTTGGAAGCACTCCAAGCATGTAAAAATAATCCTGAGATTGATATAGTACTCATGGATATTCAACTACCAAAACTCGATGGGCTTGAAGCTACCAAAAGAATAAGAAAATTCAGTCCCGATTTAGCAATAATAGCCCAAACCGCTAACGCAATGTCCGAAGACAAAGATAAAGCATTGGCTGCAGGCTGCAACGATTACATAGCCAAGCCTATTGATACTCAAAAATTAATCGATACGCTTCAAAAATATCTTTAATAACTAACTTTTTACCCGAATTAAACGATAAGCATCCATTACCAAGCAAGAGCTCAGCTCAGCTTCCAAATGCTTTTTCCAATATTCAAAAAGCTTTTTTCCGGCAAACTGCCCACCAAAAAAAGCACCCACCATTACAGGATAAGTTTCCCACGAAAAGCCCAAATCACCATAAATCCGTAATAAAATAACAAAGGGCACCGGAATATGAATTGCTAAAGCCCACTGAAGTGAAAATTTACGTACATTAGCACGCCAATAGCCAAAAGGCACATTCATTAAAAATACAATTAAAGCAACAATAAATAGTTTCATATGCAAATATCTTTTATATAATAAATTTTTAGGGCGGACGAACGGGCTTTCCGCTTATAGTCCCGATTATGAAAAATAACAAAACCTTAAACGGCAAAGGAGCTTCCGTTGGTCGCTCTTTCCCCTTTGGTTTTGTATATTTTTCATTATCAGGAGCTATCGCTGCAATCCCTGCCGCAGTCACTAAACCTGTCTGCATGTGCAAACACCCGACAGTATTCTTCAACCAATAGTTTCAAAACAAAATCTCTGCAAAGATATTATTAAAATTTCTATATTTTATCAATTATATTAATTTTGCTTTAATTATTTATACCCAATCGTTCAATTTAGTTTTCAAAAAAATGTATATACTTAATTTTTTTCGCTCATTATTTGAAAAATCATTGCGCCTGCCCAAAGTGCTACGCGGAAAAGATGTGTATATAAAAACAGATACTGTTTGCAATTATCTCACTTATGGAAATACAGGTGCTGCAT
>JALSLF010000103.1 GCA_026988445.1 Bacteroidales bacterium | reverse complement strand
CAGTAGCGCAAGGAGCTATTGACGGTGGTTTATCGGGTGTTTATGCATATCCGGGAACACCATCAACCGAAATCACCGAATATATTCAAAGAGAAGAACTTGCCAAAGAACGTAAAGTGCACAGCGAGTGGTCATCTAATGAAAAAACTGCTATGGAGGCAGCCTTAGGTATGTCGTATGCAGGAAAGCGCGCTATGGTATGTATGAAACATGTAGGTTTAAATGTAGCTGCCGATGCTTTTATTAATTCAGCCATAACGGGTGTAAATGGTGGTTTAGTTATTACCGTTGCCGATGATCCTTCAATGCATTCGTCTCAAAATGAGCAAGATTCACGTTTTTATGGTAAATTTGCCATGATACCGATGCTAGAACCGTCAAACCAACAAGAAGCCTATGAAATGACTTATCATGCTTTTGAGTTATCTGAAAAATTCGGAGTACCGGTATTAATGCGTTTAACTACACGAATATCTCACTCACGTTCAATTATTTCTCGTAATGAGGTAAAAAATGAAAACGAATTGAGTTTACCCGGCGACCCGCGTCAATTTGTATTATTACCATCAATAGCCAAGGGACGTTATCGCGGATTAATTAATAAGCAAGTAGCTATGGAAATGGATTCGGAAGAATCCGGTTTTAATCAATATATTGAAGGAAAAGATAAGAGTTTAGGAATTATAGCTTGCGGGATAGCTTACAATTACCTGAAAGAAAACTATCTAGACAGTCAAATTCCGTATCCAATTGTAAAAGTTAGTCAATACCCATTACCGCGTACTAAAATTGAGAAATTGGTAAATGAAACGGATGAAATTTTAGTTTTGGAAGAAGGATATCCTTTTGTAGAGGAGATGATAAAAGGCTATTTAGAAAAAGAAAAAGTAAAAGGGCGTTTAGACGGAAGTTTACCGCGCACCGGCGAATTAAATCCTGACCATGTAGGTAAAGCACTCGGTTTTGATAAGCAAGAAGCCGGTAATAATCCGGAAATATTGGTTCCCCGACCACCGGCAATGTGTGTTGGATGTGGACATATTGATGCTTACATTGCCCTTAATGAAGCAATGGCTGAATATGGAGCCGGTAGAGTGTTTGCAGATATTGGTTGCTATACATTAGGAGCATTAGAGCCTTATAATGCGATTAATTCATGTGTTGATATGGGTGCATCCATTACAATGGCAAAAGGTGCTGCCGATGCAGGTTTAGTGCCGGCGGTTGCCGTAATCGGTGATTCAACATTTACCCATTCGGGAATGACCGGCTTATTAGATGCGGTAGTAGAAAATGCACCAATTACCGTAATTATTTCAGATAATTTTACAACGGGAATGACCGGACAACAAGATTCACAAGCCTTAGGAAAAATTGAAGATATTTGTAAAGGCATTGGAGTGGATCCGGAGCATATAATTGTAATGAATCCGACAAAGAAAAATCATGATTTAATGGTTAAAACCATAAAAGAAGAACTTGAGTATCAAGGTGTATCCGTTGTGATTCCTCGTCGTCAGTGCATACAAACTGTGCGTAATAAATCATTAGCAGAACGGCTAAGAGCGCTAAATCTAAAATAAAATACAGTTTAGCTTATTGCTTCGTGCTTAATAGGATTTAAAATAAGTTTAAAAAAATAAAATTATAATCAATGAAAACAGATTTAATACTTGCCGGTGTAGGCGGACAAGGAATTTTAACCATAGCAGCTACATTGGGAATGGCTGCCTTAAATAATGATTATTATTTGAAACAATCGGAAGTTCACGGAATGAGCCAACGCGGCGGCGAAGTGCAGGCACATCTACGTATTTCTGACAAAGAAATTGCTTCGGATTTAATTGCTGATAAAACCGCTGATTTAATTATCTCGGTTGAACCCATGGAAGGTTTACGCTATATGAACTATTTACATGATGACGGGTGGCTAATTACCAATTCGCGTCCTTACAAAAATATTCCTAATTATCCAGACATAGATGCATTATTAGCCGAAATTGAAAAAGTTAAAAATCATATTGTATTAGATGCAGATGCCATGGCAAAAGAAATGAAAGCATCGCGTTCATCAAATATTATTATGTTGGGTGCTGCATCTCCATTTATCAATATGGACTACAAACTTATAGAAGAAGGAATACGAACTATTTTTTCACGAAAAGGTGAAGATGTGGTAAACATCAATATTAAAGCTTTAAAAGTAGGACGTGAATTTACCGAAGCAAAATTAAACAGCTAATTTATCCTGCTTAATTGATAAATTTGTATATTTGAAAGGTATAAAGGCAATAGAATGTTCTTTATACCTTTTTTATTTAGTCTAGAAATTTGATAATTTGGATCCGGAAAGACATTTGAACCTTTAATTCGTTATCAGATAACTAATACCTATTAATCAATTGATTAAAAGCAAAATGCGTTATATCTATACAATTTTCATATTATTAACTGCTGTTTTTCTTATAGCACAAGAAAAAACAATGGTCAAAGGTAAAATCACCGATAAGGAAACCGGTTTACCCCTACCCTCTGTTTACATTATTTATGGGACTAACCGGTTTACTGTTTCAGACACAAAAGGGGACTATCAATTTAAAACAGATGCCGGAAATATAGAAATTACATACAAATTTATAGCTTATAAAACCCATATCGAAAAGCTTTATTTAAAAGAAAATGATACACTGATAATAAATATTCAATTAGAAGCCGAAAATGAGCAACTATCGGAAATTGTAGTAAGTGCAAACCGAAGAGCGCAACGTATAGCCGATTTAAGCGTTTCAATGAGTATGATAAAACCTGAATATATTGTTCAAAACAATATTATCGATGCAGATGATTTACTTAATCAAGTTTCAGGGGTGGAAATTATGGATGGGCAAGCATCCATTCGCGGAGGTAGCGGATACAGCTTTGGAGCAGGAAGCCGGGTATTAGCACTTATTGATGGTATGCCTGTTTTGTCTGCCGATGCAGGAAATATTAAGTGGCAATTTTTACCCATGGAAAATATTGCAAGTGTTGAGGTAATCAAAGGTGCATCATCGGTATTATATGGTTCATCGGCTTTAAACGGAGTTATTAATTTCAGGACAGCTTTACCCAAAACAAAAGCAGAGAATAATTTTTCAATTCAATCGGGAATTTACGACCGTCCACAACAAAAAGCATGGATTTGGTGGGATAATCCACGAACGTTTCAAAATTTTTCAATTTCGCATTTAAAAAAATACGATAATACAGATATTTCAATAAGCGGTGCTTTTCAAAACAACAATAGCTACCGTAAATTAAACGATAAAAGACTTTTTAGATTTAATACGCGAATAAAGCATTACCCTAAAAATAATCCGGCTATTAATTACGGAATAGCTGTTAATTCAGGCTATACATACAAAACCGATTTTGTGCTATGGGAGAATGCCGATAGCGGTGCATTAAAGCAAAACCCGGAAACCGCATCAAAAATGAACGGAACATTTTTAACCCTTGAACCTTTTTTAAGTATCCAAAAAAATAAATTGAAGCACGATATACGTGTACAAGTTCAATATACCGGAAATAATTTTACGGAAAAAACACAAAACAACAGCAATGCTTTATCTTACTATGGTGAATATCAATTTCTCTGGAAAATAATTACGAATATTGATTTAATTTCAGGATTTTCAGCAACATTTAGCCAAATTAAGTCCCTGTTTTATGATAATCATTCTGCTAAGAATACTGCAGCTTATACACAAATAGAGTACATACCTATCGAAAAATTAAAGATCAATGCAGGTATTCGCTTTGAATATAATTCTTATGATGACATTCCGGATAATATAGTGCCGGTTTTTCGTGCCGGACTAAACTTTAAGGCTTCGCCTTATACTTTCTTACGGGCTTCTTTTGGTCAGGGATACCGATACCCTTCAATTGCTGAAAAGTTTGCATCGACAACACTTGGAAGCATTAAAATTTTTCCGAACAACGAAATTAAACCCGAAACCGGTTGGACTTCGGAATTGGGGCTTAAACAAATGTTTCGCATAACTACTTTCAAAGGACAAGCCGATATATCATTATTTTATTCGGAAAATACAGATATGATTGAATATTTATTTGGAATTTTTCCTGACCC
>JALSLF010000102.1 GCA_026988445.1 Bacteroidales bacterium | reverse complement strand
TTTGCTCCTTTATATGTAGTTGTATATTGTTCAAATGCTCTTTTCTCAAAACCGGCAGGGCAAATTAAATAAGGCTTAGTATTACCGTTTTTTTGAAAAAAACTTAGATCGGTTTCCGAAATGGGGATAAGTACATCATATTTATTGATACAGGACTGTTCATGCTTTTTAACGCGTTTTGATAAATTTTTAAGGTAAAACTTTAAAAAAGGATTTTTTTTATTTTTAGCAAGATATTGCCAAATTTTGTGTTCAATATTATGTGCGCGGTAACTGATTATTGCTTTGCTTTTTTTCCGGATTTCATTAATGTATTGCAATAAATACAATCCTTCTATTTGGATAATATCAAATTGCTTATTTTCGAGTAAATAAATTAGTTTTGATAAAAACTTTTTGCTAAAAAAACGTTCCGATATATAAGGTTTTCCTGAAAAGAGAAAATTTTTAAGTGCTTCAATAATTTTTATATCAGTATCGGCATAAACCGTGTGTATTTCTATTTCGGGAAATGGATTTTGTTCCGTTTTTTCCGGTTTAAAGTAATGTTTTTTAGTGTTAAATGTAAGTAATGTGATATCGTTATTGTAATGTGCTAAACCTTTAATCAGTCTATATGTTGCAATTGCGCCACCGTCTTTTAGCGGATAAGGAAATTTGTTACTTATGATTAATATTTTCACAAATAATTATTTATCAATTCTTCTATTGTAATAGTTCGTCAATTTCTTTTAATCTACTCTGAATCATCTTAATTTTATCCATAAGCACTTTTAGCTTTAAATAGGAACGAAATAATAAAACTAAGCCTACTGGCATAATTAAAACTGTTAAAAATATCCAATTCGCAAATTTCTTTTTATGCTCAATCTGATATTTATCGGCTTCAATTTCAGGTAATTGATTTAGATTATTTTTGATAAATATATTGTTTCTGTACCTAATAGATAAGCGCTCATACAATTCGTTATATTTTTTTTCGTATTCTTTTAAATCGGAAAATTTTTTATAAAGTAACCACGAGTATAGCTGAGTGAAACTACTTGTGCCTTTATTCAATTGCTTTTTAATGTTTTCTGAAAGCTCAATTGTAAAATTAATTTGATTTTTAAAATCATAATCATCAATTCCGGAAACATTCTTATGAAAAGCCAAATCCGGGTCTTTAAACTTAATGTCATACACTTTAAAAGGACGTTTTATAAAATCCCAATAAGTGTCTAAATCAAAAATTACCGAATCGGTAGTTGCTTTATAGGTGAGAAAAATCCCTATTGGCAGGGTAAACGCCGAAGAAAGCCACATTCCTTGCCAAGCTTCCCAAGTACCTTCGTGTGCCAGTTTTTTACCGGTAATGGTTATAACATAATAAATAAGAAAAAAGATAATGGAAACCAAAAAGGGCATACCAAAACCTCCTTTGCGTATAATTGCCCCAAGCGGTGCACCAATAAAGAAAAAAATCAGACATGCAAATGAAAGCGTAAGCTTTTCGTGCCAAGCCGCTTTGTGTTTTTGGATATTTTTTTGGCGTTCGTATAAATCTTTTTCGGTAGTTTGAATTAATTTCTGTGCATTTTGAGCGTATTCGGTAGCTATATCTAAAACTCTTTGCTTAGCACCCGGTTTTAATGAATTAAATAAACTATCTAAGTTTTCAATTACTTTTAGTTTTTCTGGTTTTATATGCCGGATAATTGAATCCCTTATTAATTGTGAAGTATCTGCATAGTTTGTAATTTTTCGTTCATATCTATAATATTTGCTCCGGTTTAAACCGGCAATAAAATTTTCTTTTTTCCGATTCAGTTTTTCTTGTAGCGAATCTTGCGAATGGGACAATTCGCTTAAATTTTTCATTTGGTAATTATGCTTAAATAAAGCTTCGTCTGTTCTTTTTAGTTCTCCTCCTTCTAATTCAAAAATAATTACTTGTTTATCAAATTTGTCATGATGTTCAGGATATTTCTTTTTAATTCCTCTGTTTTGCTCTTTCATTTCTTCATACGAATATCCATGATACAAAGTAACAATCATATATCTTTGATCATCGGTCATTTCCATTCTGCCCGAATCAGCAAGGGTTACTTTCGGATTACCTCTTCTTTCGCTATGATCATAAATCATGAAATCATACATCATAGCGGTTTCCGGGTTTTTTGATTTAATTTTAATACTGTATCCGTCAATATCGTTATTGAAAATTCCTTCTTTTATGTTTAATTCCGGTCGTTGGTGCATTACATCATAAAGCAAAGAGCCTGTTTTTAGGTTGGTGTAAGGAATTACGTGGTTGGAAAAGAAAAATGCTCCAATACTAATTATTACCGATAAAACAATAAGCGGGGACATAATTTTTTGCAAGGAAATACCTGCCGATTTCATAGCGGTAAGTTCAAAATGCTCTCCCATATCGCCAAATGTCATTATGGAAGCAAATAAAATGGCAAGGGGAAGTGCCAGAGGAACTAAACCGGCTGCTGCATAGGTGAGTAATTCAACAATTACCGTCCATTCTAAGCCTTTACCCACTAAATCTTCAATATATACCCACAAAAATTGCATCACTAAAACAAATAGCGATATAAAAAAGGTAACAAACAAAGGACCTATATACGATTTTACAACAAGTAGGTGCAGGCGTTTTATCATATTTATTTAATTAAAGATGCGCAAATTTAATATTATTCTATGATATTAAAAACGAATTTAGCTTAGTTGAATTGTTTTTTATTGTTTAAAATGAATAAGTTATTAATTTTGAGTTTTTATACGCTGTAAATTAGATATACTATATGGATTATTTAGATATTTTTTTAATTGTCGGTATTGGTTTTTTTGCCGGATTTATTAATACTTTGGCAGGAAGCGGCTCATTGTTAACGCTGCCGCTTTTAATTTTTATGGGATTACCTGCTAATGTAGCCAACGGAACGAACCGTATTGCTATTTTGTTGCAAAATGTGGTGGGGGTAAGTAGTTTTAAACAACAAAAGGTGTTTCATTTTAAAGAAGGCATTTGGTTGGCTTTGCCTGCTGTAATCGGCTCAATAATAGGCGCCGGACTTGCTGTGGATATAGACGAAGCCATGATGAAAAATATTATCGGCGGATTGTTGATATTTATGTTTTTTTTCATTTTAATGAAACCAAACCGGTGGTTAAAAGAATCGGATATTGTTCAATCAAAACCGGGTGTTTTGCAAATAATTATTTTCTTTTTTATAGGAATGTACGGCGGTTTTATACAGGCAGGGGTTGGCTTTTTTTTACTTGCCGGTTTGGTTTTGGGTGCGGGTTTTGATTTGGTAAAAGCCAATGCCGTAAAAGTTTTTATTGTATTGATTTATACGGCTTTTGCCTTAATTGTTTTTATTTTAAACGAGCAAGTAAATTATACGGTTGGTTTGGTGCTCGCCGTAGGCAATATGACAGGTGCCTTTGTTGCAGCGCGTTATGCCGTAAAATTGGGCGCTCGTTTTGTTCGGTATATATTATTGATTACTTTAATTGTTGCATCGGCTAAAATGTTTGGGTTGTTTTAGTGTTACTTGGCTTTGGTTAAATATAGCGGATGTAAACATCAATAGGAATTGTTAACTACATAAGATTCCTGTTTAAAATAACTGATTTAAACCTAAATTCATGGTTCTACCACCATTTTATCGGAAAAATATTCAATAGGCTTACATCGGGTAGTCGGACAAGTTTTAAAAATCTACGATGTTTTTATTTTAACCACAAAGAGCACAAAGGACACTAAGTTTGCCTACGGCAAATGTTTTATCATACGTGAACACTGATTTACACGGATATTTTATTTTTTTACTGATTAGTTACCGATAACTAACGATTGGTTATAATATTTACTTTATTCTACTAAATTTATTGCAAATCTGTATCCGCTTTTTTAAACCAGAGCCTGTTGTTTCTGTAAGTGGCCGTTTTTGATGGAGTTAAGAGTCCTTGTTTGTTGATAAGCTTACAGATTATTCTCTCTAACTCCTTTTAAATACGCCACGGCAAATTTTATTTCTTCCCATGTATAATCATCACCTAATTGTTCTTTTATAGGTGTAAGAAAATCGTTTTCCATAGTTTTGTGCACTTCGCTTATTTTTTTCAATTTTTCTTTACTTACAAACTTAA
>JALSLF010000101.1 GCA_026988445.1 Bacteroidales bacterium | reverse complement strand
AGTCTGTCTGTTTTGGGCAGGCTTTTTTTTATTTGTAACTTCGTGCACGATAACTTAAAACTATATTTATTATGAAAAAGGAAGTATTTTATTTATTAATTTTTATGATTTTAACAAGTATGGCTTGTACGGAAAATAAAGAAACAAAAACACCGCAGCCGCCGGTTGCCAAAAAAATCCCCAAAGAACTAACAATTCATGGAGATACACGGATTGATAATTATTTTTGGCTTCGCGAGCGCGAAAACCCTGAAGTAATCGAATATTTAAAAGCAGAAAATGCTTACACAGATTCGGTTATGGCACATACAAAAGATTTACAAAAAAAATTGTATGATGAAATTGTGGCGCGTATTAAGCAGGACGATAAATCGGTGCCCTATAAAAAGAACGGTTATTTTTATTATGTCCGTTATGAAAAAGGGGGAGAATATCCGATTTACTGTAGGAAAAAAGGCAGCTTGGATGCCAAAGAAGAAATAATGCTTGATGTGAACGAGATGGCTAAGGGATATGCTTATTATCAACTCGTGGGCTTAAATGTAAGCGAAGATAATAAACTATTGGCTTTTGGTGTGGATACGGTTAGTCGCAGAAAATATACCATTTATGTGAAAAATTTAGAAACGGGTGAATTATTACCTGATAAAATCTCTATCACCACTGGAGGTTCAACTTGGTCAAACGATAATAAAACACTTTACTATACAACAAAAGACCCTGAAACCTTACGCTCCAATAAAATTTTTAGGCATACATTAGGTACAGAGCAAGAAAATGATAAACTGATTTTTGAAGAAAAAGATGAAACATTCAGCACCTTTGTATATAAAACCAAATCAAAAAAATTCTTGATGATTGGTTCTGAAAGTACATTATCAACCGAATATCGTTTTGCTGATGCAGATGCTAATAATCCTGAATTTAAAATTTTTCAGGCTCGTGAAAAAGATTTAGAGTACAGTGTATATCATTTCCAAGATAAATTTTATGTATTGACCAATCTTGATGCAAAAAATTTCCGTTTAATGGAAACGCCCGATACAAAAACATCAAAAGAAAATTGGAATGAAGTAATTCCGCATCGAAAAGATGTTTTATTGGAAGATGTTGATGTTTTCAAGAATTATCTGGTACTCTCCGAGCGTAAAAATGGTTTAAATCAAATCCGGGTTATTAATCAAAACAATAAATCCGATTATTATATTGATTTTGGCGAAGAAACTTATAGTGCTTGGACAACAACCAATTTAGATTTTGATACCGATATTTTACGTTATGGATACACCTCTTTAACTACGCCAAATTCGGTATATGATTTTAATATGAAAACCAAAGAAAAAACCTTACTAAAACGTGATGAAGTTCTTGGTGATTTTGACCCTGCAAATTACGTGGCTAAAAGATTGTATGCCACTGCTGATGATGGAACTAAAATCCCGATTTCTTTGGTTTACCGTAAAGACAAATTTAAACAAGACGGAAATAGTCCTTGTTTACAATATGCTTATGGTTCATACGGGTATAGTATGGATCCGTATTTCAGCTCTGTACGTTTAAGTTTATTAGACAGAGGTTTCGTATATGCAATTGCTCACGTGCGCGGTGGTCAGGAAATGGGCAGACAATGGTACGAAGATGGAAAACTCTTGAAGAAGAAAAATACTTTTACCGATTTTATTGCTTGCTCTGAATATTTAATCGAGCAAAAATATACTAATCCGGATAAATTATTTGCAATGGGAGGAAGTGCAGGAGGATTATTAATGGGAGCTATTGCCAACATGCGCCCCAATTTATACAAAGGTATAATTGCACAAGTCCCTTGGGTTGATGTGGTTACTACCATGCTGGATGCAAGTATTCCGTTAACCACCAGCGAATATGATGAGTGGGGAAACCCAAACAATAAGGAATATTACGATTATATGCTTTCCTATTCACCTTATGATAATGTTAAAGCACAAAATTATCCGAATATGTTGGTTACAACCGGATTACATGATTCGCAAGTTCAATATTTTGAACCTACCAAATGGGTGGCAAAATTGCGCGATATGAAAACAGACGACAATTTGCTTTTGTTAACCATTAATATGGATACAGGTCATGGCGGGGCATCGGGCAGATTTAAACGTTATAAAGAAACGGCATTGGAGTATGCTTTTATGTTGGATTTATTAGGAATTAAAGAATAATAAAAAAATATCCGGTAGTATTCTTGCCGGATATTTTTATTTTAACCTAAATTGAGCGATTATGTACAAAAAGAAGTGCCAAGATATTGAGATTAAAAAGTTTAGAAAAAAAGTAAGAATACCGGTTGGTATTTGAGTCTTTTTTTGTAAATCTTTTTAAATCAATAGATTGGTGCTTATTGAAGTAGATAATCGCTCAATTTAGGTTTAATTGTATTTATAGATGAAGACGTCATTAAATAAATGATACAAATATATCATAAATACAAAAAGTAGTTATACATTTATATAACAACCGGGTATATGTTCAATAATATGATTTATATCATTTCATTTTATAAGAATTATTCAAATATTATTTGCAAATTTGCAGTAAATTTTATGCAATAGCTAAATTATCGTTAATTTATAATTAAAATCAATACAAATGAAAAAACACAACTTTTACGCAGGACCTTCAATTTTACCTAAAAAAGTAATCAATGAAACTGCAAAAGCTTTAAAAAATTTTGCAGGAACCGGTCTCTCATTAGCCTCTATATCGCACCGTAGTAAAGAATTTGATGACGTAATTGTAAAAACTCAGGAACTTTTTAAAGAATTGTTAGAAATACCCGATGGATATTCTGTTTTATTTCTCGGTGGAGGTGCAAGCATGCAATTTGCCATGGTACCTTATAATTTGTTAAAAACTAAAGCAGCTTATATTAATACCGGCACTTGGTCAACTAAAGCAATTAAAGAAGCTAAACTTTTTGGCGAAGTACACGAAATTAAAGCCGATGATTTTTTCCATCTTCCTAAAAATATTGATGTTCCTAAGGATGTTGATTATGTGCATATTACAACCAATAACACTATTTACGGAACAGAGTTTAAAGAAGATTTTGATTTTGGAGTACCTGTGGTTGCAGATATGTCATCCGATATTTTCAGTCGTAAAATAGATGTTTCAAAATATGATATTATTTATGGAGGTGCACAAAAAAACCTTGCCCCTTCAGGTGTTACCTTTGTGATTATTAAAAATGATATTTTAGGCAAAGTAGATCGTAAAATCCCTACCATGTTAAATTATCAAACGCATATCGACAAAGGTTCGATGTTTAATACTCCTCCGGTTGTGCCGATTTATGCTGCATATCAAACACTGCTTTGGATGAAGAAAAAAGGTGGTGTGGAAGCCATGAACAAACGTGCCGTTAAAAAAGCCGATTTATTGTATAACGAAATTGATAGAAATCCTTTATTTAAAGGTACAGTTGCAAAAGAAGACCGTTCGTTAATGAATATTTGTTTTGTAATGAACGATGAATATAAAGAACACGAACAAGATTTTCTGAAATTTGCTACCGAAAAAGGCATGATTGGTATTAAAGGACACCGTTCGGTAGGTGGTTTTCGTGCATCTACTTATAACTCATTACCACAGAAGAGTGTTAAAGCATTGGTAAAAGTGATGCAGGCATTTGAAAAGAAAGTTTTAAAATAATATTTTTTAAACAAAAGGAAGTTCGTTTAGTTTTACAAATGAACTTCCTTAATTAAGTTTTAAACATCAAACAATTATGAAAACAATACTAGTAGCAACCCAAAAACCCTTTGCACCCAAAGCGGTGAGCAATATTAAAGAAATATGTGAAAATGCCGGATACGAATTTCAACTACTTGAAAAATATGCAGGACAAGAAGATTTGATAAAAGCTGTTGAGAACGTAAACGCAGTAATTATCCGTAGCGATAAAATTACCAAAGAAGTTATTGCAGCAGCTAAAAATTTAGAAATTGTTGTGCGCGCAGGTGCCGGATATGACAATGTTGATTTAGCGGCAGCTTCTGAAAAAGGCATCGTAGTAATGAATACACCCGGACAAAACTCTAATGCAGTAGCCGAATTAGCTTTTGGTATGATGGTATATATGGCGCGTAATCAATTTAACGGAACTGCCGGAACC
>JALSLF010000100.1 GCA_026988445.1 Bacteroidales bacterium | reverse complement strand
CGGAGAGGATATCGCTATTGTATTTGCAGGACCTTGTTTTTCAAAAAAAATTGAAGCCGATACCCACCCTGAACTGCTTGCTGTTGCCCTTACTTTTGAAGAACTGAAAAATTTGTTAAAAAATAAACATCTCTATAAGAAAAAAAGTAACAAGCAAAATACTTTTATTCCTGTTCAAAGCAGTGGAGGTGCTATTTACCCCTTAGATGGCGGTATGATTGAAACAATTACAGACCTGACACCTACATCTGTTACAAATACCGGTTATTTTAACTTTTCAGGCATCGAAGAAATTATCAGGATTTTAGAAAATGAAGATTTTGACAATCAAAAAGTATTTTGCGAATTTTTGGCATGTAAGGGTGGTTGTATTAATGGTCCGGGCATCTCAAACAATGATTTGCACATTATTTCTAAAAAAGAAAAAATATCGAAATATTTTAAATCCTTACCCCAATACTCTATTGATGATTTTGCAAAAAAATATCATACACCAATAAATACTTCTTACAATTTTTGTGAACCCGTAAAAAAAGACATATACACACAAGATGAGCTTAAAAAAATTTATAAAAAACTCGGTAAACTTACCCCTAAGGATTTTATTGATTGTGGTGCTTGCGGATATAACACATGCGAGGAGTTTGCTATTGCTTGTATAAATAAACAAGCTGAACTTACTATGTGTGTATCGAGTATGAGAAAATTGGCAACCGATAAAGTAAAATCATTAATGAAAGCTATTCCATTAGGGCTTTGTATTGTTGATAATAATTTAAAAATTGTAGAGTGCAACGATATGTTTATAAAACTTTCGGTGGATAGCGATATTAATGTTAGTGATTCTTTAATAATGCGTGTTGTAGGAAACAGCATAAAAAAATATTTTGAAATTGACGACTCTATCAACAAGGTATTGGCTTCAAAAGAAAGTACTGATAAGATTATACAGCACGAAGGGCGCATTTTATCAATAAACCTATTTATTTTCGGTAGTGAAACACTGGTAGGAATTATCATCAACGATATTACCGAGCCGGCTATGAAAAAAGAAGTAGTTGTTGATAAAGCTAAAAAGGTAATAAAGAATAACCTTTTGACCATTCAAAAAATTGCTTACTTGTTGGGCGAAACTGCTTCTGAAACTGAAATTACACTAAATGAGATTATTAAGGCGTATAATTCAAACGAAACTAAATGAAAGAATTTATTTTTGAAATAGATTACTACAATGTTCCAAAATATAAACAGGTAGTTTCCGGCGATAGCTTTTTTTACACAAAAACCAAAGGAAATCGTATTGTTGCTACATTAGCCGATGGTTTAGGCAGCGGGATAAAAGCAAATGTTTTGTCGCAATTAACAGCATCTATGACCCAAAAATTTATGGCTGCAGACTATGATTATTTACAAACAGCACAAACAATTCTTGAAACTCTGCCGGTATGTTCAAAACGAAAAATCAGCTATTCAACATTTACATCTGTAAAAATTAGTCCTAACGGCAATACCCGAATTCTTGATTATGATAATCCGGAATTGCTATGGTTTAGAAATAATGAATATAAACCCATAATTTTATGTAATGTTGATATAGATACTCTGCATACACGAAAAATAGTTAAATATTCTAAAATTAAATTAGAAGTAGGCGACCGACTTATTTTATTTTCAGACGGTTTAGTACAATCAGGAATAACAACCAAAAAATTCCCCTTAGGCTGGGAAGTTGAATATGTTAAAAGGTTTATTATTAACACAGTTAATAAAGATGAAAATATATCGGCAAGAAAACTATCAAAGCTGCTGGTCGATAAAGCTCTTCAAAACGATAATGGCAAAGCACACGACGATATAACCTGCGCTGTGGTTTATTACAAAGTTGCACGAAAAGTTATATTAGTTACCGGTCCGCCAAGTACTCACGAAAAAGATAAATACATTGTTGAAGAATTTAAAAACTTTGAAGGGAAAAAAATTATTATGGGCGGTACAACCTCCAAAATTATTTCAAAGCAATTAAATGAAAAAATTGAAATTGATTTAGACGATTTACACTCGGATATTCCGCCGGCATCAAAAATGAAATCAGCAGATATTGTTGCAGAAGGAATGCTTACTTTAAATAAAATAATAAGCCTTTTAAACGGAGCGCCTGATGATAGAATAAAAGGCAATGATGCTGCATATAAAATATGTAACATGTTGCTCGATAGCGATATCATACATTTTCTTGTCGGTACGGCTATAAATCCGGCACATCAAAACCCCAATATGCCGGTTGAAATGGGTTTAAGAAGAATCTCTGTTAACAAAATTGCAGAAATATTAGAAAATAAATTTTTAAAAAAAGTTGAAGTAGAATACGTATAGAAAATAAATAAATATGATAAAAGTAAAAATTTGTTTGGGAACTGCTTGTTATGTCTTGGGTGGAACTGAATTTACTCAACTTCAAGACTGTTTTACCGAAAAAGAATTAAAAAATATTTCTTTTGAAATATCAACATGTATGGATTTATGTAAACTAGACAATGCAAAGCCTCCTTATGTAATTATAAATGATGAACTGTTTGAAAACGCCGATAAGCTATTAATAATCGCCGAAATCAAAAACATCTTAAAAGAGATTGAAGATGATAGAAAGAAGTAAAGTTACCCGAATAAAAAAAAGTCTTGGTTCAAAACTTTTAAAGCTCTATTTTAAAGGTTCTACTGCCATTTTAATAAGATAAATATAGATTGTAAAAATAAATATTCAATAAACTCAATAAACAATTCGACAATAGTCAGACAAGTTATACAACGAAAGCAAATTCTATATTTATGGGATAGTCATACCGTATTCTTTCAGAAACACATAAAAATTACTATAAACGCAGATGTATAAACAAAACATCTGCGTTTATTTTGTCTAATACACCCTCCTTTTTATCAACAATTAATATCTACTTATAACATTTTTCTGCAAAACTCATTTTATATATGTAAATTCGTCTCTGTATTCACATTTCACAAATCACAAAAACCCATAAAATCACAATTATGAAAAAATTAATTTTTACAAGTTTATTAGTCATCACTGCACTTTTTACAAAAGCATTTGCACAAGATTGCAGTTTTTACTTTCCTACTAAAGTAGGTACTACGGTTACCACCACCTATTACGATAAAAAAGGAAAAGAAACTTCAAAACTTTATCAAAAAGTGCTTGATTATAAAGAAGGAGCAAACTTTCAAGAAGTAAAAGTACAAAACCGTACCGAAACAAAAGACTCAAAAGATGTCCCCGACTCATTACTAATCCATGAATTTACCATACGTTGCGAAAACGGTGATTTTCAAGTAAATTGGGATGCATACATGGGCAACACACTCAGCAAATATCAAGGAATGGAAATGGAAGTTAATTCCGAAAATTTGAGCATTCCTTCAAAACTATCCGAAGGACAAACCTTCCCCGATGCAAAAATTGACATTATCATTTCCAATCAAGGCGTGAAACTAATGACCATACACACCGTAGTTAAAGACCGCAAAGTAGCCGGTTTTGAAAAACTCAGCACACCGGCGGGAACTTTCGATTGCGTAAAACTTACCAGTACCACCCAAACAAAAATGGCTTTCATAAAAGTATCCGCATCCACAGCGCAATGGATGGCTGAGGGCGTAGGTGTTGTACGTACCGAAAACTACGACAAAAAAGGAAAATTAGAGTCTTATTCCGAGATTACCGAAATTAAAGAATAAATTTTAGCCAATTATCAGGGCGGCAAACGGGCTTTCCGCTCATAGTCCTCGCCTGCAAGCCAGCAAAACTAATTTGGCAAAAGGAGCTTCCGCCGGTCGCTCTTTTGCCAAAAGTTTTGCAAAGCCTTGCAGTCTGCGGGCTACCGCTGCAATCCCTGCCGCAAGCACACATAAACTTCCTCCCAATACCCATAACCTGTCAGCCTGCATCAGTTTACAAACCGGTCAGTGTGCGATAGCACCTGACAGAGTTTTTTTAGCACTCGATAGTGTTTAAAAATCCTTAATCGGCATTCCTTATTAAGAAAAAATATACCACTAATTTCTCCAACAATCGGCGAATTAAATAAGATAAGCGCTCAATTTAGCTAAATAAAAAGTGGTTTCCCTTGCACCATAGGTG
>JALSLF010000099.1 GCA_026988445.1 Bacteroidales bacterium | reverse complement strand
GATTATTAATATCCGATGAAGTTTTATTCATTAAAAAAGAAGTGCTTGCAACCCAGTTGTTAAAATCGCCAATGGCATAAATTGAATTTTTATAGGGTGCATGAAGCACTAATGTAACCGTTTGATTGTCAATGTAATTAATTCCATCGTGTACGCCGGCGGGAAGGGGGGCAACCGGTGAATTTGTTCTAACTACATAGTAAACCGAATCGCGAACTGTATTTGTTCCGTCTTCGGCAAGGGCAACAATCCAGTGTGTGCCGCTTGCAGCCGCTGTGGCTGTATAAGTTAATGTTGTGTTTGTGGTGTTTGAAACTTGTGTGCCGTCAATAAATAAAGTAATACTGTTTGCTTGCGATGCTTCTGCATTAATATTAAAACTTGCATTGGCATCTATAAAAAAGGGTTGTTGGGTGGGTGATGTTATCGTAACATTTAATCCTGCTTTATATACATCAACAAAAATGTCGCCTCCTGAGGCTGTTTTTCCGGTAAGACTGCCATCTGCATTGCGAAATACAAAGGCTAATTTTTTAACGGTATCATTTGCCGATACGCCGTAAAAACTATTAATATCAGGTGTTATTTGTAATTCGTATTTGTCATTTCCCAAAGGGGTCATTTTTGCTTTGGCAAGGTTGGTATTCCAGTCGGCAATTACGTATTGCCAATCGCTGCCGGAGGTACTTTTATCGGTAATTACTCCGGTGTGTGCATATACATCACCTGTATATCCTGCTAAACCGGCATTGCCTTGTGTGGCATCAAATACAATAGTAACCGCGTTATTTGCTGTTGGTAAGCTGGGAGTAGTAGTTACTACTTGTGCGCGCAGATTTATTGAAAAAATCAGAAGAGAAATTATAAGTAAATATTTTTTCATTAGATTATATTAAAAAAGTTTCGGTAGTTAAATTTAGAAATATAAATTTTCTATATTTAATAGCAATACTTGGTTTTACATAATTTTGGAGTAAAAAGAACCTATCAGTAACTGATAGGCTCTTTGTTTTTTATTTAAGGAACAACGGTTGCTGTCCATTTGTCAACACCACTAATATCTAGTGTAACCGTGTAAGTTCCTGCTCCGGGTGTTACAATGTTCCCTGCTCCTGTCACTAAATTATCTAGAGTGCCACCAAAATTAATTGCCCAATCATCATTTGCTCTGAATTTATATTCGCCAGAGGCTAAAAATGTTACTGTTCCTTCCCAAACTTTGCTTGTTGTATTAAAAGTTAAATTAACATCAGTATCCCATCCTCCTGCTTGTGCAGTACCAATAACACCCATAGTTGTTATTAAGCTTATTTCAACAGTTTTATTTGTTGCATCAAATTTAATTTGATAAAAACCATCGCCTGCAAATCCAGCTTCGTCAGATACTTTAATATTACCGCCTCCAAGAATACAAGTTCCTGGGGTAGTACCGTCTCTTCCCCAACCATTATTCCAACTATCTCTTACAGGAAAGAATTTAAATTCATCACTACTTGTTAAATATTGATATGATAAAAATATATTGCCTTCATTATATTCAGTATAAAGTCCATGATTATTCCAACCATTGATACTTCCAACAAGGAAAAATTCTCCGATTGTTTCAAACACTATATCTTCGCCATATGAAGTTCCTTCACTATTGATAGCATAAGCCCTAGCATGGTAAGTTGTTCCTGCGGTTAAACCGGTTAAATTTCCGGTGATTAAGCCTGTTCCTGTTCCATCTGCTACTGTATTATCAGCAATAGTAGGGTTCATATTTGTACTCCAGCAAATACCTTTTTCAGTTACATCTGCACCACCTGTATATGCAACATTTCCATATACAGTAGCACTAACTTTTGTAACGTCTTTAATACTGTCTGATGTTACAACTGCTAAACCTGCAAGAGTTGTAAATTGTTTTTCATCAGTATAAGTGATGCCAATTTCATTTATTGCATAGGCACGAACATAATAAGTAATCCCACCGATTAATCCGGTAATATTACTTGTAAAAGCTCCTACACCGGTTCCATCCAATGTTGTATCATTTTCAATAGTTGGTGTTGGCTCCATGCTCCAGCAAAGTCCTCTTGCGGTTACGGCAGATTTACCATCATTGGTAACTTCACCACCCCCTGTTGCACTTGTTGCTGTTATGTTGGTAATATCAGCTATGTTTACAAAGGGTACATTAGCTAAGGTTGTAAATGTTGTATCTTTTCCATATAGAACATTACCACTTGTGCTTTTTGTATATGCACGTACATGATAGGTGGTTAAGAATTCTAAATTAGTTAAACTTGCAGTATAAACTGCTTTTTCTATTTTATCTACAGTTACTGCATTATCATCTACAGTTGGGTTTTCGGTTACAGCATAGGCTACACCATGTTCTGTAAAACCATCGCCCTCTGCAATAACCAGTCCGCTAACTTTGGCTGATGTAGATGTAATATCCGAAATCTGCCATGTAGCAATTTTCGGTTCTAATTTAATAGGGTCTTCTTTTTGGCAAGCTGCAAATAAGAAAATTGCAATTGCAAAAACAGACAATATCTTCCAAGAAATTATATTTTTCATTTTTTTAATATTTTAAATTAATTAAAACTTCTGTCCGGAAAATTTTCCGGACAGAATATAAATATTTTAATTTTTTGTTACGGTATAAGTAGCATTATCTACATCTAAAGTAATGGTATAATTACCATCTGCACTTAATGGAATATTTGCACCATCTTGCTCAAGGCTGCCGTCAAAGTCATTATCTCCAAAGTTAACAGCCCAATCATCATCTTTACGGAATTTAAACTCACCTTGAACAAAATCTCCGGTAATGGTCCAAACATTGTTATCAAAATCCCATACCATAGTAATATCTTCACTCCAATCGTATGGCGGAATTGCGCTTCCGATAATACCCCATGAACTAACTGCACTATCAAATGTACTATTGTTCAAATTTACGGTAATCTGATAACCATCTTTTGCTAAAACAATAGGGTCTCCGTTTTCGGTTACTACGCCTCCGGTGAGTCCGTAAATTTTATCATTATCACCATTTCTCAGGGTAAATGCGGTACCATCAGTATAAATCCAACCGGTATAAACACCATCGTTGTTTGCTGATACTAATCTTTGACCATGAGCATCATTAACAAGATATAGCGAAGGGGGACCATAAGTTCTGATTGTAACCTGTTTTGCGTCTGAGCTTACTTCTACATTTGATGAATTAACAGCAGCTCTTACTCTCATTTCCATATTGGTAGTTTGACTTTCAGGAATTTGTTGAATAAGGGCATTATTGAACTCTGATACCGTCATTTTAAATACAGGGTTCAATTCTTGCGAAGCAATTTCTATTGGCGATTCAAAATTAGTTCCGGCAACAGCAGCTTCCAAATAGTAGGTAATGGCTGCCTGAAAACCAAAATCTGCTTCGGTTGCAGCAAAGGTTAAAGAATCTGATGCTTTATCTCTGTCAAGCGTAATAGACTCGGCAACCGTTAATACCGGTGCAACCGGGCTTGCTTTTACTTGCACTTTTTCTATATCTGATTCGCAAGAATAAAGAAAAACTCCTGCCAGTGCAAAGAATAATATATATGTTAATTTCTTCATTTTATTTATTATTTTTAAATTAATAAATTTATTCATAAGGCCGGGGAACTGCTCCCAAGCCTTGTAAATTTATGCAAATATTAATATCCGGGATTTTGTACTAAATTCGGATTTGCATTCAAATCATTTGAAGGAATAGGATATAAGTTTCTATAAGATTCCGTGGCAGTACCGTTTTGTACTTTTCCTTTCCATTCCCAAATATAATCACCTCCGGTAAATTTACCAAAACGAATTAAATCGGTACGGCGTTGAGCTTCCCAATATAGTTCACGACCTCTTTCGTTTAGGATAAAATCAAGTGTCAATTCTGCATCGGTAATGTTTCCTGATTGGTCTCCGTAGGCTCTTTCTTTAAGCATATTTACATATTGTAAAGCTGTTGCTCTACTGCCGTTACCTCCTCTTAAAACAGCTTCGGCATACATTAAATATGCATCTGCTAAACGGAACATTGGGAAATCTGTACTTACAAAAGTAGGATGCGCATTTGGCGCAGGAGAACCATCGCTTGAAATATTTTTAAATTTGGTAACACCAATACCTTGTGTGAAAGTACCTA
>JALSLF010000098.1 GCA_026988445.1 Bacteroidales bacterium | reverse complement strand
TCTCTAGCCAAGTTCAAGTAACTCAATGCTCCTTTTGAACTGGCATCGTATAAAACAACCGGTTTTCCATAGCTTGGTGCTTCGCTAAGTTTAATGTTTCGTTGAATAATTGTTTCAAAAACCATGTCTTCAAAATGTGTTCTTACTTCTTCAACAACTTGGTTTGATAGTCTTAATCGCGCATCGTACATGGTAAGTAAAAATCCTTCAATTTCTAAATCCTGATTTAGGCGGTTTTGAATCATTTTAATCGTATTCAATAGTTTTCCTAAACCTTCAAGTGCAAAATATTCGCATTGAACCGGAATCATAACCGAATCGGCTGCTGTTAAAGCATTTAATGTGAGCAAACCAAGCGATGGGGAACAATCAATAAGTACATAGTCGTAATCGTCTCTGATTTTTTCAATAACATTTTTTAAAACCATTTCACGATTTTCTAAATTTAGCATTTCAATTTCAGCACCCACCAAATCAATATGTGAAGGAATTAAATCCATGCCTTTTGTTTCGCTTTTAAGCACTACTTCATGGGGGTCAACACCATCAATTAAACACTCGTAAATGCTGTTTTCGATTTTTCGTAAATCAAAACCAATACCCGAGGTTGCGTTTGCCTGCGGGTCTGCATCAATTAACAAAACCTTTTTTTCTAGAACAGCCAAACTTGCTGCCAGGTTGATTGCAGTGGTTGTTTTACCCACTCCGCCTTTTTGATTTGCTAATGCTATAACTTTTGACATAGTTTTCTATTTACTTATTATTGTTTAATGCTTATTTACAATACATTAAGCCCTAATGTATGTGTTGTTCTGCAACAAATTTATATATTAATTGCTAAAATATTAAATTTAATTGCAAAGAAATATCAACAAAACAATTAATGTGGTGCTAATGAGTAACTTACATGTGAAAATATCCTGTTTTAAAATTTCTTAATAAACAATGAACCAATAATTATTGCAATTCCGAAAAGTACAACTAAAATACCTGTTATTCTGTTTATCCAAAACATTTTACGTAAATTGATTTTGGTTTTAAAAATATTTATTAAAAAAGTAAGGGTGGTCCACCATGCGCTTGCTCCAATAAATATACCGGTAATTGTAAGTATAATTTCTTTGTTTTCTTGTGCTTCATTTAATCCAAGACCGGCAAAAGCTGCTCCAAAAACAATAATTACTACGGGATTGGTAAGGGTAATTAAAAATCCGGATATTGCATCGCTAAAGTAGCTGCTTTTTTGTGGTTTTTGGTGTCTAAGTCTTTTAACAGGATTTATCATGTATATTCGGATACCAAGAATTAATACAATTATTCCGCCGATTAAACGAATAATTAGTTTATTTACTTCCATGAAATTTCCAATAGCACTGATACTAAATCCGGCTATTATTGCAAACATAATATCAGCCATTGCTGATGAAACTCCGGTAACTAAACCGGACAACATGCCTCTGTTGATGGTGCGTTGAATGCAAAGTAAACCAATTGGGCCTACAGGGGCTGTTACTATTATTCCTACAACTATTCCTTTTAATATAAATTCGAGCACTGACTTTATTTTATTATTCAAAAAAAGTTTTATTGTACAAATATAAATAAATATTGGGATAGCAATAAGTTTGGGTTTAAAAAGCCAAAGCCCGATATGCAATTATATCGGGCTTTGTTTTTTTATTGTTCACAGTAAACATTGTCTATTCTTTATTCTTTTCTGTAGCGTCTTCTTCTTTATTATCTTCTTTATTTATTGCTTTTTCGTTATTTTCATCCTTTTCGTCATCCTTTTTTTCGTCATCACCCTCTTCTAAATCAATTAAACCTAAGTCAACTAATTGATTGTACCAGTTTACTACTTTTTTTATGTCCGAAACATATACTCTGTCACGGTCATAGTCCGGCAATACCTCTGCAAAAAGCTTTTTAAGTTCGTCGGCACTTGATTTATGACTAATTGTTTGTTTGCCGTTTTCTTTTTCAAATATTTTTTTGAAAACATCTTTTAAGCTTACTTCTCCGGTTTCTGTATATATGGCAATGTCTTCAAGTGTCGAAATTTTTGATGTAGCAAAAGCTTGCATTCGTTTTTTGTCGGTTAATGATTCTACCACAAAACCATTTTTTGTTTGTTTAATCAGTTTGTATAAACCACTGTATCCACCAATTGATAAAATACCTTTTAAATCCATTTTTATCTTTTTTAAATTAATTTCATCTTTTAAAAGCCCAAAAATATAAAAAACATTCTTAAGCCGAAGTTTTTACCGCCAAATAATAATGTCGATTTTTGTAATTGTCTGTATTTTAATTGTTTATATTTGTGAGCCAAATGTGCTGTACTTAAGCATTACGTACAAAACCGTAAAAACCCTAATCTATACCTAAATTGAGCGATTATCTACTTCAATAAGCACCAATCTATTGAGTTAAAAAGATTACAAAAAAAGACTCAAATACCTAAGGGTATTCTTACTTTTTTTCTAAACTTTTTAATCTCAATATCTTGGCACTTCTTTTTGTACATAATCGCTCAATTTAGCTTATAATTTTCGTTCTTTCTTTATTAACTCATAGGCTTGTAATAAATTTTGAAAATTCTCTTCGGCTTCAATTCTGTATTCTTCTCCGAGATGTTCTACTTTATCGGGATGATGAATTTTTGATAATCTTCTAAACGATGCTTTTATTTCTTCGGGACTTGCATTTTTATCTATTTGTAATAATATATAGGCTGATTTTAAATCTGAATTATAAACAGCTAAAATTGATTGATAATCTTTTCTCTCCAAATTCAGCATTTGAGCTATCTCAATAAAGCTATGCTGCATTTCTTTATACTCTGCTTTGTTTTTTTGAGTGTTTACTAAAAACCGGAACATCTGTAAACGTGCGGAATAATTCATGTTTTTGTAAAAGCCTGCCAATGTTTCGGGACTGATGCTTTTTTTTGTTATTAGTTCGTTAATTAGTAAACTAATATCGCTAAAAGCTGAGCTGTTAATTTTTTCTTTTAAGTAATGTTCAATTTTTTTGCTTTCACGGTTTATGTTTTGCTTGCTTTTTTTAAGAAATTCACTAAACATAAGCGATATACCTACGAATTGTTTTTGTTTATCATCAATAAAATTTTTGTTGTTTTTTATTAAACTGATGATTGTTGATGCTGCTATTACCGCAATACCTCCAAGTATTCCGAAAATTGTCCAGCCGGTTGCGTTTATCTTTTTTAAATTGTCTTTATCCATGTGTGTGTTTTTTTCAATTACTTAACGGATTGTCCGATTGTTAATTACTTTACCTGTTCATTTTTAACAATGTTTTATGAATTTTTAACACTTGTGGCAATAAGGCTTTTTTATCGTTAATAATGTTAAAATCGGATTTTTTTATTAACTCTTTGTCGCTTAGTTGATTACTTATTTTTTTAAGTATAATTTCTCTATCGGTGTGGTCGCGTTTAATTACTCTTTCAATCCTTAATTCAAGGGGTGCAGTAACGGCAATAATTTTATGCATATCCTTGTATGCTCCACTTTCAAATAAAATAGCAGCCTCTTTAATAATATACGGAGCGTGTTGCTGTTCTTCTATCCATTGGTTAAAATGCTCTTTAACAAGCGGGTGAATAATGGAATTGATTTTATTTAAGGCTTTTTTATCGTTAAAAATAATTTTTGCCAGACGAATTTTATCAATATTCCCTGTTGGTAGATAGATGCTTTTACCGAAATTTGCAATTATTGATTCTCGTACATCTTGGCGCAAATATAATTTTTTTGCCTCTAAATCAGAATTATAAACGGGTATGTTTAATGCAGAAAAAATTTTTGCTACATACGATTTTCCCGAACCTATTCCTCCTGTTAAACCAACTTTAATCATTTTCTTCTAATAAATAATCTACTGCAATTGGATAATATCTTACAGAACTTACGTTCTGCGGATATTTGCTCAAAACTACTTTTACTTGTTCCGGCTTGTCTTTTGTATCGTTAAAATCAACGGTAAATTTGAATTGTTGCGGAAAAACTTGCCGATATTGACTAAAAACTACATTACAAACTACTTTTGCTTCTGCCGGAAATAGTTTTAAAGTATAATTAGGTGGCACGTTTTTGACCTGAATTGGCAGTGTATAACTTATTTCGGCAAATTCTTCAACAGGGATAATGCATT
>JALSLF010000097.1 GCA_026988445.1 Bacteroidales bacterium | reverse complement strand
TAATGTTTTTTAGTTTGCGGGCTACCGCTGCAATCCCTGCCGCAACACGCCACAAGCAAACACTGACTTGTAAAAACACATCACCGTATCCCCCACCCCGCGTTAACAGCCCGAAACCAGCTACCAGCAACCAGCTACCGGCAACCAGCTACCATTCAACATTTCAACATTTCAACCATTCAACCACTCAACCATTCAACCATTCAACCATTCAACCATTCAACAATCCGCCAATAGTCGGACAAGTTTTAACCATTCAACAATTTAACCATTCAAGCATTTAACAATTTAACAATTTACTTATACCTTTGCACACAAAACAATAAAAATGATAAACCTTTTACAAGTAGAAAACCTAAGTAAAGCATTTGGCGAGAATTTGCTTTTTGAAAATGTTACTTTTGGCTTGCACCAAGAACAAAAAATTGCACTTATAGCCCGGAACGGTACCGGAAAATCTACCTTATTAAATATAATTGCCGGTAAAGATATTGCCGATACAGGAAAAGTAAGTTTTAGAAAAGATACAAGCATTGCATTTTTAGAACAAAATCCTGTTTATAATCCAAACGACCAAATTCTCGACCATGTTTTTTACCGCTCGGATAATATCAGTAAAATAATACGCAATTACGAAAAAGCAATTAACGGCAACGACTCAGCTAAGATACAAACAGCTATAGAACAAATGGATGCAGCCGATGCTTGGGATTACGAACAAAAAATAAAAGAAATTCTCGATAAATTAAAAATCAAAGATTTTTACCGCACAATGGGCACACTCTCGGGTGGCGAACGCAGACGTGTTGCCCTTGCCACTACATTAATCGACAAAGCCGACATAATAATGCTCGACGAACCCACAAATCATCTAGATTTAGAAATGATTGATTGGCTCGAAAAATTTCTTAAAAATGAAAAAATCAGTCTGTTAATGGTAACCCACGACCGTTATTTTTTAGACAATGTTTGCGACGAAATTATTGAACTAAATCGCGAAGGAAGCTACCGCTACAAAGGCAATTATCAGTACTACGTTGAAAAACGTGCCGAACGTATGCAACAAATGCTTGCCGAAACCGAAAAAGCAAAAAATCTATACCGTAAAGAATTAGAATGGATGCGCCGAATGCCCCAAGCCCGTGCTACAAAAGCCAAATACCGTATTGATAATTTTTATAAAATAAAAGAAAAAGCACAACAAAATCATGGAGAACAAACACAAAAATTAGAAATAAATACAGCACGTCTCGGAAAAAAAATTCTGGACGTACTCAATATCAGTAAATCCTTTGGTGAGCAAAAAATTATCGATAATTTCACTCATAAGTTCGGTAGAAAAGAAAAAATAGGAATTGTGGGTCCCAACGGCAGCGGAAAATCGACCTTTTTAAATATCATAACCGGAAATTTAGCCCCAGATACAGGAACGGTAGATAAAGGACAAACCGTTGTCTTTGGCTATTACACACAAACCGGCTTTAATCTTGATGAAGACAAACGGATGATTGAAGTAATTAAAGAAATTTCTGAAATTATTCCCGTAGGGAAAAACAGCAAATTATCAGCAGCTCAGTTTTTAGAATATTTTCAGTTTCCAAAAGAAAAACACTACAATTACATTTCAAAACTAAGCGGCGGAGAACGCAAAAGGCTCTATTTGATGACTGTGTTAATGAAAAACCCGAATTTCCTGATTTTGGACGAACCAACCAACGATTTCGACATTCAAACCTTGAATGTTTTGGAAGAATATTTGAAAAATTTTGATGGTAATGTTTTGATTGTTTCGCACGACCGTTTTTTTATGGACAAAATAGTTGAGCAGCTTTTTGTTTTTGAAAAAAACGGTAAAATATTTAGTTTTCCGGGTAATTATGCCGATTTTCGCGATTATAAAGCCCTTAAAGAGCGCGAAGAACGAAAACAACAAAAAAAAGAAAAACCTATTGCCGAAAAAAAACCGCGTGAAAAAAAGAAATTCGGTTATAAAGAGCAAAAAGAATTCCAAGAACTTGAAGCATTACTGCCTGAATTGGAAAATAAAAAAACAGAGCTTGAAGACCTGATGAATTCAGGAACTTTAAACGATGATGAACTTCGCCAAAAATCAGAAGAATATTCAAAACTTATTGAAGAAATAGACGAAAAAGAAATGCGTTGGCTTGAACTCAGCGAATTGCAAAATGAATAGAGCAGATTATTACCTAAACTGAGCGATTATGTGCATTGGGATTAAAAAGTTTAGAAAAAAAGTAAAAATACTTGTTCGTATCTGAGTCTTTTTTTTGTAAATATTTTTAACTCAGCAGATTGGTGCTTATTGAAGTAGATAATCGCTCAATTTAGGTATTAGTGTAACTTGTCCAATCCACCGATAGCAGGACGAGCTATTCCAATTTTCTAGATTATCATCCTTAAATCAAAACGTTCAAATGTCTTTAAGGACTATTTGAAGTTTCTAATCCCTTTGTAGTCAGATAAGTTATAATAATTTAATTATAAATCAGTTACATACATCATAATATGAGCGTTATAATTAGCTGCCTATACAGAAAAATTATGTTGAAGGAAAATAAAAAAGTTACTGTTCATAATTATCCGTAAATTTTTCCTTATTTTTGCATCCTAATAAAAAATAGATGAACAATGGCGACAGGTAAATCAATTGACCCTATTGGTAAATTAATGGGATTGCGTTATAAATCGCATCCTTGGCATGGTATTGAAATTGGAGAAGAAAGTCCTCATTCTTTAACTGCTTTCATTGAAATGGTACCCACCGATACCGTAAAATACGAAGCCGATAAAGCAAGTGGATACTTAATGTTGGATCGTCCACAAAAATATTCCAGTATTTTGCCGGCACTTTACGGTTTTATCCCGCAAACTTATTGCGATAAAAATGTTGCCGAAAAAAGTTCAAGTATCCTAAAACGCCCGGATATTGTTGGTGACGGCGACCCATTAGACATTTGCGTTTTAACCGAAAAAGAAATTACGCATGGTGATATTTTAGTGCAGGCTGTACCTATTGGCGGTTTACGAATGATTGACGGAAACGAAGCAGATGATAAAATTATTGCCGTACTGAAAAATGATGCAGTTTACAGCCAATATAAAGATATTAGCGACCTTCCACAACCGGTAATTAACCGTTTAAAACACTATTTTTTAACATATAAAGACATGCCGGGCGAAAAACGCGATTGCGAAATAACCCATATTTACGGCAAAAAAGATGCACATGATATTATCAAACGTGCCATTAAAGATTATCGTAATTTTGTAGAAAATATGCTGTTTTCGTAATCTAAACAGCAAATATAAACCTAAATTGAGCGGATTGTGTATAACCTTAAATCCGCAGCTATCTTCTACTGCAAAGCCAAACTGCACGTCATTATTGGGAATGCTCGTTTTTCGATACTCACCATCCGCCAGCTGGCGGATGTCTGCGTGTCTCAAAACTGCGCTACCCCAATACTAACACACATTTTGGCTTTTCGCTACGAACATAGCTACGGATTTAAGGTTTAAAAATAGTATTAAAAAATCTTACTAATTTAAAATATAATTCTTTATATCAACAAAAAAGCCTTACATTTCTGCAAGGCTTTTTTTTCATAACCGACAAATATTTATGACGGTTTTGTAATCTCATCTTTTGAGGTAACATTTTTAATGTTATCAAAATCTGCTTCTGCATTGATTTTAATCCATTTTTCATCTGCCTCATCATCAGGGAAGATTGCTTCTACCGGACATTCGGGCTCACATGCTCCGCAGTCGGTACATTCATCAGGATTAATTACAAGCATATTGTCTAATTCGTAAAATGCATCTACCGGACAAACTTCAACGCATTCGCCGTGTTTACATCCTACACAAGGTTCTGTTACTACTCTTGGCATAATTAATTAATTTTAGTTTAAATGAATTATTAAAATTTAATTAGGTAATTTTTACTATTTACAATTACTTAATTTTACACAAACAAAGATAATAAAAAAATAAAAGACTTAAAAGTCTGAATTAAAAATTTATTTTTTATTTGCTCTTTTACGCTCTATTTCATTTAAAATAATCTTTCTAATACGAAAAGTAGCCGGAGTAATTTCAACATATTCATCTTCTTGAATATATTCAAGTGCTTCTTCTAAACTAAAAACTATTGGTGGTGCAATTCGTACCTTATCATCGGCTCCTGATGAACGCATATTCGTCAATTTCTTTGATT
>JALSLF010000096.1 GCA_026988445.1 Bacteroidales bacterium | reverse complement strand
AAATTTAAACATTTATGCCATTGATATTAACAGTAAATTTGAAATAAAAGCCGGCTTAAAGGATATTGGTAAAATAGGAATGTTTATGGAACTGTTAAGTTTAGCAGGTGTTCATTCGTAAATAGATAAATGTTTTGTTCACCGGCGAACAAGATTAAAGCAAAACCTGACAGAGAACAATAGCAACTATAGAGTAATTCGCCGATAGTCGGCCAAGTTTTAACAATTTAATAATCAATGAACATTAGTTACCAGTTACCAGCAACCAGCAGTAATTTAAACAATGAAATTATCAATAATCAATCCGCCAGTGGTCGGACAAGTTAATCAACATTTAATATTCAATGAACAATAGAAACCAGTAACCAGAGACCAGCAACAAATAATGATTAAAACTAAAATATTCAACAATCAACAATCAACAATCAATAAACAATGAACAACATCAACCAGAGACCAGAAACAAATAATGATTTAAACTAAAATATTCAACAATCAATAATCAATAATCAATGAGCAATAATACCAGTAACCAGCGACAAGTAAGCATGAAAAAATACCAAGTAAACGAAAAAGGATTTTACGGAGCATACGGAGGAGCATTTATCCCTGAGATGCTTTACCCGAATGTAGAAGAATTGAAAAACAATTATCTAAAGATAATTGAAACCGAAAAATTTCAAAAAGAATTTAAACAATTGTTAAAAGAATATGTCGGGCGTCCCAATCCCTTATACTTTGCAAAACGCTTATCGGAAAAATATAATTGTAAAATATATTTAAAGCGTGAAGATTTAAACCATACAGGCTCACATAAAATAAATAATACCATCGGGCAAATTTTATTGGCAAAACATCTTGGCAAAAAACGCATTATTGCCGAAACCGGTGCCGGACAGCATGGAGTAGCCACTGCCACAGTTTGTGCCTTAATGGATATGCAATGTGTAGTTTATATGGGTGCCATAGATATCGAGCGACAAGCACCTAATGTAGAGCGTATGAAAATGCTGGGAGCCGAAGTAAAAGCAGCTCAAAGCGGAAGTAAAACTTTAAAAGATGCTACCAACGAAGCTATTCGCGATTGGATAAACAATCCGGAAGATACCTATTATCTGATAGGTTCGGTAGTGGGTCCGCACCCTTATCCCGATATGGTAGCCCGGTTTCAATCCATAATCAGCGAAGAAATAAAATTTCAGTTGCAAGAACAAACCGGCAGACAAAATCCGGATTATGTAATAGCTTGTGTAGGCGGTGGAAGTAATGCAATGGGTGCATTTTATCATTTTTTGGATGAAAAAGAGGTGCATTTAATTGCAACAGAAGCTGCCGGAATGGGAATTGATACCGATGAAACGGCTGCTTCTTTAAAAGTAGGCAGTCCGGGAATTATTCATGGTAGCCGTACCTATTTAATGCAAACTGCCGATGGGCAAATTATTGAGCCATATTCAATTTCGGCAGGATTGGATTATCCGGGTATCGGTCCCGTGCACGCCTACCTTAACGATACCCAAAGGGTAGAATATTTAAGCATCAGCGATAAGGACGCTCTGCAAGCAGGGTATATGCTGACAAAAACCGAAGGAATTATACCGGCTTTGGAAAGTGCACATGCAGTTGCTGTTTTGGAAAAGAAAAAATTTAAAGAAAACGATATCGTAGTTATCAACATCTCGGGAAGAGGAGATAAAGATTTGGCTACATACATAAAAAGGATGAATAAATAGATTGATGATTTTTGTGGAACATTGATAATTCTTTATCTTTACATAAAATACAAAATGCTGTGAATATTAATAAGGAAATACAACAGAAAATAATTAATCAGTTAAGGCAATACAATCCGCTTTATATCGGATTATTTGGCTCTTATGCCCGTGGCGATAATGACGAACACAGTGATTTAGATATTCTTGTATCATTTAGCAGTCGATTAACATTGATTGATTTAGTGAGAATAAAAAATCAATTAAGCGAAAATCTGAATATAACAATTGATTTAATTACGGAACAGTCTTTACATCCGAAAATAAAATCATATATAAAAAAAGACCTTCAAATGATTTATTATGCAGAGAAATAACTATGTTTATATTGAACATATCAAATTCTGTATCGATAAAATTAATTCGTTCACAAGAGGACTTAAGGAAGACGAATTTTTGAAAGATGAATTGATACAAGATGCTGTTATACGCAACTTTGAAGTAATTGGAGAAGCTGTAAAACAATTATCTGATGATTTTAGAAAAAAATATAATCATATTCCATGGAAAGATATTGCCGGAATGCGTGATGTTTTAATCCATGATTACCTTGGTGTTGATTTATGGGCTGTTTGGAGTACCGTTGTAAAATACCTTCCTGATTTGGAAAAAGAAATCTTGATTATTTTAGAAAATAAAGCATAGATTTTAGTTTATAAGCAATTTTTATTTACAAAATGTTTTTAATGAAAATTCCATATAAAGATACTTATTGGGTAATTCCTGACAAAATACTTGCGGGCAGAACACCTTATTGTGTTGATAAACAGGCAACATATAATAATTTATCGGCATTATTAGCACATAAAATTGATTTAATAATTAATTTAACCGAAGAAGGTGAATTTCCTGATTACGAAAATGAACTTATGTTTTTTGCCAAAGGCATAAACCGGAAAGTTGAAATACTCCGTAAAGCAATACCCGATTTCGGTATTCCTGACAAAAAACTAATGAAAGATATTTTAAATATTATTGAAACAGCTTTGCAAAAAGATAAAAGGGTATTTGTGCATTGCTACGGCGGTATTGGCAGAACCGGTACGCTTGTAGGCTCTTATCTGCTGCAAAATCGTCTTGCCGAAAAAGAAAATGTTTTTGAAAAAATAAAAGCTTTACGTAGCGGGTTAGATGTGTTAATATCACCCGAAACCGATGAACAAAAACAATTTGTCTTAGATTGGAAAATTTAAATAAAAACCTGATTGTGTGTGTCAGCACCTGTCAGCATTTGAACTAATAGCGAAAAACCTGTCAAGCATATTCATGAAAAGACAGACAAGCAACTAGTAAACAGCAACTTATGGCAATATCAACTTAATTATGAACAGAATAAACAAACTATTACAAAACAAAAAAGAAAATATTTTATCCGTATATTTTACGGCAGGATATCCTGAATTAAAGGATACGGAAACAATAATTGTAGAACTGGAAAAAGCCGGAGTAGATTTAATTGAAATAGGCATTCCCTTTTCCGATCCTTTGGCAGATGGACCCGTTATTCAGCAAAGCAGCGAAAAAGCATTGGCAAACGGTATTACTTTAAACACTATTTTTGAACAATTAAAAGATATTCGCAAAAAGGTAAATATTCCACTTATTTTAATGGGCTATCTTAACCCCGTGATGCAATACGGAATGGAAAATTTTTGCAAAAAAGCTGCCGAAACAGGTATCGATGGAACTATTATTCCCGATTTACCTTTGGATATTTACGAAAAAGAATACAAAAAATTATTTAAACAATACGGCTTATCCAATATTTTGCTGATAACACCGCAAACAAAACCCGAACGATTAAAAGAAATTGATAATGCGACAGACAGTTTTATTTATATGGTATCATCAGCATCAACCACCGGAACCAAGGGTATAAACGATGATGTTTTAAAAAGTTTTAACGATAAAATTATTGCTGCAGGCGTAAAAAGTCCCCGATTAATCGGTTTTGGTATTTCCGGTAAAAAAAGTTTTGAAAATGCTTGCAAATATGCAAACGGGGCAATTATAGGTACCGCATTTATTAAAGCAATATCACAAAGCGGTGATTTAAAGGAAAATATTCGTGGATTTGTGAAAGGGATAATATAGGTAAAGATAAGTGCATCTTTTCGCTCGTAGCCCTGCAAAACCTGTCAGTGTACAGCGTACCTGACAGAGTTTTACTATAAAGCAGAGTAGCGTTTTTAAAAAAGACATTGACATGAGCTACGCATACTGTCAAGTCTTTTATATCAAGATATATCAAGTTATTTAAATGAAAAAAATAATTTTAAAAAATACATCGCATCATAATTTAAAAAATATTGATGTAGAAATTCCGCATAATAAATTTACGGTAATCACGGGAGTTTCCGGTTCGGGTAAATCTTCTTTGGCTATTGATGTGCTTTATCGCGCAGCGGAGCGCGCTTATTTGGAGACTTATTCTATACATGCCCGGCAATTTTTGAATAAAATGCAAAGTCCCGAAGTAG
>JALSLF010000095.1 GCA_026988445.1 Bacteroidales bacterium | reverse complement strand
TTAGTTTTAAACCATAAAAAATGTATAATTTCAACTCATTTATGATAATAATTTGCAAAAAAAAGACATACAAAAGCTAAAAATTTATATTTTTAGGTATTTTAATTTGTTGTTGCGGATTTAAGGGATATTAAAATTTAACGAATTAAACCTAAATTTAGCAATTATCTACTTCAGCAAGTACCAACCTATTGTGCTAAAAAGATTTACAAAAAAAGACTCAAATACCAGCCGGTATTCTTACTTTTTTTCTAAACTTTTTAATCTCAATATCTTGGCACTTCTTTTTGTACATAATCGCTCAATTTAGGTTAAAGTTTTATTTGTTTGCTATCGTTGCCGGCATTGGGCGATACCAATTCTAATTGCAAAGAACTGCCCTTTGGTGCTTTTATCATATACTTAAACATAAGGGTTTTGTTTCCGCCGATAAAATCAATAGGTGTACGCTGTTTGCCCGAAATCATTTCAATGCCTTTGCCTTTTATTGATAATACTGCCGGTGGCACGTGTTTGTTCCTGTTTCCCATATTGCTTGGAAAGGGCAAATAATTGGTATTGCTTACCCATATTTTAAGTTGATAAATGCCTGCACCAAGGTTTTTTTGCTCTTGTTTTGTAATTGAAAGTTTTGCTAATTTATCCGTAATTGTATAAACCCAAGGCAAACGGTCCTTAATTAATGAATCAATCAGTTCAGCTTTGGGGGTGTTTTCTATATAAGGAATAAAACCGCCTATTTCTACTTCGCCCAAAGTGGGATGTTGGTATTTTGTCCATTCAACAAAGCCTTTACCGTTTAATTCTTTGTCGTTGTATGCCAATAATGCCAAGGTTTTTTCATCTACTTTGTTTTTAGCTGTTTTTTTAGGCATTTGTTTCATCATTTCAGCCATTTTTTTGGTAGTAAAATCACCGGATTTAAGCATTGCGATAATACGCTTTGCATTAAATTGTTTGGGTGCTCCTTGATTTTTCAAAAATGTATTGATACTGTCTTCGCCAAGTGCAATAAATTCTTCATTGGTCATTTTTTCAACTTGTTCAAGGCTTAAGCCTTGTTCTTCTTTTTTTTGTTTTGCAGGCTTAGCTACGGAGAAAAAGCTCATGGGGAATGTAGGTACTCCTATTTGATAATAAGACCATAATTCAAAAGAGCCGTTTTGTGCAGTTTGGGGACTTAAACGCTCTAAATTAATATTTTGCTTTTTTAAAAACGCTTTATATTGCTCGCTTAGTTCATTGTAAAAAGCTAAATCTTCTTTTAAAGGATTTACCACAGCACCGAGCCCAAGAAAACCGGCTACCATCGAAGGGCTAAGTTCCATTCCTTCGGGCATCATGGGTTGAACCATTTCAATGATTTCGTCCATTGTGTAATAGCGGTTGGGGTCGGCTCCAAATTGTTTAGCAAAACGCTTTGGTATTTTAATTTTTGAAAAATCGGCATTGCCTTTTCGTCCGCCTTTGGGGGCTTGAATACACCAATCTACTGTGCCAAAAGTAAAAATAGCAGCAATTTCGGTATGTTTGGTGATAAATTGCATCAAAGCATACACTTCATTTTCGCTTCCGGGCCATATTCCGCTTGTGGCTTGGTATGCCTGAAACAGATGCGGAAAATTCCGGTTGTTGTTTACGCCGCCTTTGGGGTCTTCGTTGTATTTTCCGTCTCCATCGTTGTCAATACCTTCGGTATAAAGTTTATACATTCCTTTTTCACCTTTGGTATAATCTGCTTTGCGCATAATTCGCGGGTCTTTTTCATCTACAATATAAGTTCCTGTGGGGTCTAAAACACGCATTTGCGTGATGTATCCATCTCCGTTTAAATCATCGGGACCGTCTTCATCTACTGCATCGTCCATATCATCGTTATGCGGACGTGCATTGCGCATGCTTTCAAACTTTACTTTTTCAAAATAATGATTTAATGCTTCGGGATTTAATGTTGGAACGATATACCATGTAAAATTTTCGGCTTTATTATTTGCCAAAATATCTTGCGATAGTTTTAAGGCTGCTTCTGAGCCAATGGGTACATTACCATCCGGATTTCCAAGTACAAAAATTGCCGGTTTGGTTTTGTTGCCGGATTTTATTTCCGTTCCAATTTCAAGCATTAGCAAGGGTATGCCCGAAAATGTTTTCCCCAGTGTGTACACTTTTATCTTTCCGGAATTTTGTTTTGCCAGCCGGTTTAGGGCAGCATTTAGTTCTGTTGCATTGCGATAGTTTTGTCCGTAGGCGGGATATATAAAAACAGCCATAACAAACAAAAGCAATACGTTTTGTTTTACCTTTTTCATAATAATTACCTTTTTTGATTAAGAGTTTAAAAGTAAAAATAATTATGAAGAAATAAAAATATGTAGATTTATTAAGTGTGGGGTATTGCTTTTAAAAAATTATGTTTATAAGTGAACTGAAATTTTGCTTATAGCAGCATTTTACAAAAAAAATAAATTAGGTTCTTATCGGTAGTTGGAAAACCTTTAAACATCTTTGATGTTTTTGTTTTAAGCATTAAGGACGCTAATCCGCAGGTAGTCGGACATGGTTTGCCTGCGGCAAAAGTTTTATCCGCAGATATTCACAGATTTACACAGATGTTTAAAACATCTACGATGTTTTTGTTTTTTGAATGCGTTTACTTTCTTGTAAGCGGCAACAATCAGCCAATAGTAGAATAGAATAAGTTATTCTGTATTTACTTTGTTCCACTATATTTGAGCTAGTACCATTTAAAAAAAATGTTTGCTTAGCACCAAAGGTGCGGAATATAATAGCCTATCCCAAGGGGATAGGTATAAAGTATAGTTTCAAAAAATACGAGCACCAAAGGTGCGTGATAAATTTACCGGAAAACTTAGCTTGATATCATCCTATTTTAGTTAATATCTACATAAGATTGTTTGCAGCAAAAGTTTTATCCGCAGATTAGCACAGATTTACGCAGATATTTTAAACATCTTCGATGTTTCCGTTTTAACCACAAAAAACACTAAGGGCACTAATCCGCCGGTAGTCGGACATGGTTTGCCTGCGGCAAATAGTTTTCGTACACGTAAACACTATTGTTTTTTGAATACGATTACCTTCTTGTAAGCGGTAACAATCAGCCAATAGTAGAATAGAATAAGTTATTCTGTATTTACTTTATTCCACTAAATTCGTACTAGTACCATTAAAAAAAATGTTTGCTTAGCACCAAAGGTGCGAAATATAATTGCCTATCCCAAGGGGATAGGTATAAAGTATAGTTTCAAAAAATACGAGCACCAAAGGTGCGTGATAAATTTACCGGAAAACTTAGCTTGATATCATCCTATTTTAGTTAATATCTACATAAGATTGTTTGCAGCAAAAGTTTTATCCGCAGATTAGCACAGATTTACGCAGATATTTTAAACATCTTCAATGTTTTCGTTTGAACCACAAAAAACACTTAGGGCACTAATCCGCCGGTAGTCTGACATGGTTTGCCTGCGGCAAAAGTTTTATCCACAGATCCGCCAGTGGTCGGACATGTACTCGCAGATTTACACAGATGTTTAAAACATCTACGATGTTTTTGTGTTTAGCTACAAAGAGCCTTAAGGACGCTAATCCGCAGGTAGTCGGACATGGTTTGCCTGCGGCAAAGGGTTTTATTGTCTTATTTTTACAGTGAGTAGAGTTTAAGGATTATAATTTTTCAACTCAAATTTTTTACCGTCAAATACTCCATACGAAAAATTTGAGAGCCAATCACCAAGATTTACATAGCTGCTATTTTCATCCAAAGGATGAACGCCGGGTAAATGACGATGTCCGTACACAAAATAATCGTAATTCGATTTTTTCAATTGTTCTTTTGAGTAGATAATGAGCCACTCTTTATCTGCTCCGTAAAATTTAGGATATCGTTCGGTCATTCTGCGGCTATGCGACCAAGTATAGCCAAACCAAAGTGCAATATCGGGGTGTAATAAGTTAGCGAAACACCATTGTAGAAATTTATTGGTAAATATCCATTTTAAAATTTTATATCCGGGGTCTCCGGGTCCTAAGCCGTCGCCATGTGCTAAAAAAAACTTTTTACCGAAAATTTCGGTAATAAACTCTTTTCGGTGTAAAATAACACCGGTTTCACGAGGAAGGTATTTTTTTACCCATATATCATGGTTTCCGGTAAAAAAATGTACCGGAATTCCGGAATCGGTAATTTCGGCAATTTTTCCAAGCAGGCGGACAAAACCTTGTGGTGCAGTTCT
>JALSLF010000094.1 GCA_026988445.1 Bacteroidales bacterium | reverse complement strand
TTTTATTTTGATAAAATCAAAATATTAATAACTTTTCTGTATATTCAGCCTTTTCATTATTTTCGGTACGGACACTGATTTTGTAAAAATATACACCTCTTCCTATTTTATTTCCAAAATCATCTTTGCCGTCCCAAGGAATACCCTCTATTCTGTATCCTTGCGTAATTGTTTCTGAATGAATACTTTTTACAATCCTTCCGTTTACCGAAAATATTTGAATCAGTATGCTTAGCAATTGATTAGGACGATTGTGTTCAAAAAAGAAAGAGGTGTTTGTGCTAAAAGGATTAGGATAATTTAGCACATGTGCAATTTTAAATTTACCCTCGTTTGCAACTGTGAAAAATATTGAATCTTGCGAAGAATTGTTATATACATCCCAAACTTTTAAACTTAGTTTGTGTTCTCCCACAGATAAATTCGTTAAGGGGTATTTGATACTTCCTTTCGTGAAATTATCAGTTTCCGATTCGTAAAAATCATTTAATTTGAACTGCATATTTGGGTCATCATCAATAATTGCAGAAATGTCATGACCTATACCGCTTCCTGTTGTATTTATACCGCTTTCGTCTTCAACAAATGCTAAAATAGTCGGCTTATTATCGGTAATTCCACCTGAAACAAAATTTTCGTCATTTAGATAAAGTTTTATTTGTGGTCCTGAATTATCTGTATATCCGGAATTTGAAGTGGAACCAATAAAAATATTCTTATCGTATCCGTACGCATCCTTTCCGCTTTGTTCGTTAAAAGCATAGTAACTAATTTTTCCTGTATCAATATTATATTTTATATCTTTGGGCACAATAAAACTAAATTTGAATTTCCCATCAGTAACACTTGCTTTTCCTTTAAAAATTTTGCTGTCTTGCGTATAATATTCAAAAGCGCCTTCGCCATCATTATCTAATGTTTTAATTAATTTATATTTGTCAAAAATACTCGGGAAAACAATGCCGTTAAACTGATTGTCTGCTTGCCCGTTTGTGTTTTGAATAATTCCTTCAATAGTGATTTTATCAAATGCCTTTAATGTATCTGTTTCATGATTAGTTGTACTGTTTTTAACAGATGTAGTAACAATATTTTGTTGCGCATAGCTCAATGTTAAAGCAGGATCGCCGAGGAGTGTAAAGTTTCGCTTGTTTATTCCGCTTCCCGATGCGTTTTTTGTTAAACGCATTATATCTCCCAAGCGATATCTTTTACCGTTTGCCGGATTTTTTTCAAATACATATCTGTAAAAATTTTTGTTTAAAAAGAAATTTGGCGATGCGTAAACTAAACGGGTTGTAGAAAACAATGCGATGGCACCTCCGGTTTTGTTTAAAAAAACATATTCGCCGGCTGTAGTCATTTTATAATTATCAAACCGGCTAAACTCGCAAGTTGCGGTCATGAAAACAAATAATTTATATGGATTTTCCCATTTATTGATTTGATCAACAGTTATAATTCGTTCTTCAGCCAGCCCACTTTCGCCACCGTGTCCGGTGTAATTAATTAGTAAAATACCTCTACTGATATTATCGTTAATGGCTTTGTTTACTTCAGGGTATCGTTGTCCGAGCGAAGAACTTTCTTGCTTGTAAGCATCTAAATATATTTTATCGATATTAAAAACAGGATAATTATATCTTACAATTTTGGTAAGTTGATCGGCTTGCCACATGTGTAATCCATAATCCTCATCATCAGCAATAAAACAAATTTTGTTTCGCCATTCACCCATTGACTGTATATCCAGATACATTTTTATTTTTTCTACTGCTGTTTGTGCTTCTATGTTATTTTTTACGGGTAATCGCCCGATACCTATATCTACCAAACCCGATGAACCTCCTTCATTATCATCAAGTAAACCAAAAAAATCATCGGTAACAAATGATTGGGTCGGGCTTAATGAATTTTCCGATTGATAAGTGGGAATAAAATTTGTATTTCCTTGAAATTGATGCCGGTTATCAAAAGAACCATCGCCAAAAAGCAATAAGTATTTTGGTATTTCTTCGCTACTATTGGCTCTATCATATAACATTTTCATAAGATTCCGAATAGCTGATACATCTTTAGCCCCTGAAGAAAATTCATTATAAACTTGTTCTGTACTAATTAGATGAACAATAAGCCCGTCTTTTTCTTCGTGTAAGCTTTTTAGTTGTCGGGCATAAGTTAAAAACTCCGGCGGGCTGATAATGATCATATCGCTTCGTTGTATTCCGTGCAAGTTCTGATTACTTACTTTACCTACATCATTTCCTTCAAATTCAGGACTTAAATAATTACTTTCATTAAATACAATAAATTTCCGAAGACTATCGGTGGCTAACTTAAACCGAAGCGTATTTGAAATATAGTTTGCTTGAACTTCTTTGGGCTGACTAAAATCACTAATATCCCAAACTTTCACATCTGTCCCTGCATCTGAAACAATAAATTCGCTTATTGCACCAGCTCCAATTGATTTTATGCTTTGAAAATGCATCTGATTACCTGTAAATTTGAGTGCTCTTTCTACATTTAAGGTTATATAATCCAACCATGCTTTTGCCGAAGCAGTACTTTTGTTGTAAATAATATTAACGGATAATTCATTTCCTCCGGTTGATGTTGTGCTAAAAAGCTCTTTCTTTTGGGCTGCATAGGTGGCAATATAGTTATAACTAACCGCCGGAAAAGTTGTTGTAAATAAACTGTTTTGAATACTAATTGAAAACGAACTGCTAATCGGGGAGCGCGCTAATAGAGATGTGCTTAGTTTAATTTCACTTCCTGGAATCATATTCGGGAAATTAAAACTAAAAGTATATTCTGTTTGATAATCAAACAATTCATTAACCCAAAGTCTTCCCGACAGTAAAAGGTTTATAGAATCAATTTCGTGATAGGCAAAATCATTGAAACTTGTAATGGTTTTTGATGCCGGTAAAGTTGATTGTTGCTCCGGTTTAATTGTATTATCTTTTCCGCTGTTGTAATCATCTGTTAAAAAATAATACGCGTAATCAGAATATAAATGAAGTTTTTGCATAAATATTTTGTTAATACTATCATATTCCCAATGAGTTGGACCGTGGGCATAAAATAGAACAGTATTATTTTTTGTTTGAATATCTATTTCTTTTAAATCATCAATTTGTTCTGCATTGTTATAAAACGGCAACATAGCCCCTCCATTCCCAAAAATACGCAAGTTTTCAGGATTATTTATACCTGCATTTCTTAATTCTTCAAAGCTGATTTTATAAATACCGCTTTTTTTAAGTTTAATTTTTATCCAATTACCTGTTGCTAAAACAGAGTTAGCAGCATATACTTTTTTGAAATTTTGAGTGTTTGTTTTATCCTTAGGTGTTAATTTTATTTTAAAGCTTTTGATTTTGTATATTTTTCCGTTTTGTATATTTTTTTTAAAAGGAAATAAATTTATTGAGAGATAGGGCTTTTTACGGATATAGAAAATTTTGCTTTGAAAATTTAAACCTTCATCGATTGTTTTTGAAAAAACAGAAGATTCTTTTTCATCTAAAGCTTCTAATTCAATATCTTTTAGCGAAATATTAAAATTACTGTTAGGTAAAGAAATTAATTCACTGTAAACCGGTAAAAAATCATCTCTAAAGTTAAAATCTGCATTCCTAAAATTAAAATATTGATATATTTGTTTGTTTTTATCCTTAAATTGCGTGTTTTTTGAATAGGGTTTCCAATCTATGGTACGGGATAATTCAAGGCTTTGAGCAGATAAACATACTCCTGACAATAGGTAGATGATTAATGTTACAATAAATTTATGGTACATCATTTGAAAATATTTCTATTATTTTGTTAATTTATTAAATAATATGGCAATTAAAACTATTTTTTACAAATTTACGTTATCAATTTAGGTTTAAGCCTACTTATTTATAGAAATTCAGTAAATATAAAAAATAAAAGTAAATATTTTTTTAAAAATAAAATTGAGCTAAGCTATAATATGAATAAACTAAAACCGATAATAATTATTTTGTATTTAATTTTAACAAAATACGCAATAGTTGGGCAAGATGTACAATTTTCGCAATTATTTGCCGACAGATTGTATCTTAATCCCTCTTATGCCGGTACAGACTATTGTCCCAGAGTAAGTTTATCGTACAGAAACCAATGGCCCGGTGTTCAGTTTCCCTATCAAACTTATTCAGTCAGTTACGATCAATATTCCGAAGTTTTACACGGAGGCTTGGGAGTTCGTATGATGAAAGACGATCAAGGCGGAGTT
>JALSLF010000093.1 GCA_026988445.1 Bacteroidales bacterium | reverse complement strand
TAGCAGCAACCAGTTACCAGTTACCAGTAACTAGAAACCTGCCACCTGCAGTCAGACAAGTTTCAACAATCCACAATCACCATTCATCAAAAAAATACTTCAATTCACAACATAAAAAGATAAACAGAACATATTTCTATTAATTTTAGGTATTAATTAAACCATAAAGTACAATGAAGAAATACAATTTTGCACTAATCGGCTGCGGACGTATTGCTCAAAGACATGCAGGGCACATTAGTCGGCTGGGAAATTTAAAAGCAGTTAGTGATGTGGACAGTATTCGTGCTGATAAACTCGGCAAAGACTACGATGCAACGGTTTACTACGATTTAGACGAGTTGCTCAAAAAGGAAAAAGATATTGATGTTGTATCAATCTGCACCCCAAACGGACTGCATGCTGAACATACCATTAAAGCTTTACGTGCAGGTTTTCATGTTTTATGTGAAAAACCCATGGCTATATCAGTTGCCGATGCCGGACAAATGATTTCCGAATCATTAAAAGCCAATAAAATGCTTTTCATCGTAAAACAAAACCGCTTTAACCCACCGGTGGTAGCTGTTAAAAATGCCATTGATGAAGGCAGAATGGGAAAAATTTACAGTGCTCAGCTAAACTGTTTTTGGAACCGTAACGAAGCTTACTACAAAAACTCCGATTGGAAGGGAACGCTAAAATTAGATGGTGGTACTTTATTTACACAATTCAGCCACTTTGTAGATTTATTATATTGGCTGGTAGGCGATGTAAAAGATGTAAATGCCCGAATTGGAAATTATGCTCATCAGGGAATTATTGAATTTGAAGATACCGGTGCTGTTTCACTGGAATTTTACAATGGTGCTTTGGGAACCATTAATTACAGTGTAAACAGTTTCGGCAAAAATATGGAGGGTTCCATTACTATTTTCGGCGAAAAAGGTACTGTAAAAATCGGAGGGCAATATCTTAATGAGCTAGAATATCAAAAATTCGATAATTTTGAGATAAAAGATCTGCCACCCGGAAATCCGCCCAATGAATATGGTGAATACAAAGGCTCTATGTCGAACCACGACAAAGTATATGAAAATGTGATTAATGTACTTAATCATAAAGGAATTATTGCCACCAATGCATTTGAAGGAATGAAAACCGTGGAAATAATTGAAAAAATTTATACCAAAGCCAAAAGAGATTTCTAATTTTTTTTTGTAAAAAAGAATAATTATCCACAGATAAACGCTAATTTACGCAGATAATATAAATTACAAAATAGTTTTTCTGAAATCTGTGAAAATCTGCGAGAATCTGTGGTTAAAATAAGAACAAAAAATTATTATCCGCAGATAAAGGCAAATTTACACAGATAATGTAAATATAGATAACAAAATAGCTTCTTTAAATCTGTGAAAATCTGCGAGAATTTGTGGATAAAATAAAAACAAAAAATAATAAAGTCCACAGATAAACGCTAATTTACGCAGATAATATAAATTAGGTAGTAAAATAGCTTCTTTAAAATCTGTGAAAATCAGCAAGAATCTGTGGATAAAATAAAAAAATAATAATAATGTCTGCTGATTATTGCAAATTTACGCAGATAAGAAAACAAATTATTAAAAACATTATTATTAAGTAGAAACCTTTGGAAACATTTAATAAAAATATCTGTGTTCACAAGTCCGACCACTGGCGGATTAGCGAGAATCTGTGGTTAACATAAGAACAAATGGATTTATTGAAAAAATATCAAAAAGAATTTATCTATAAAGAAGAAACCTATAAAATTATTGGTTGTGCTATGGCTGTTCATAATGAATTAGGTCCCGGTTTCTTGGAAGCTGTTTATCAAGAAGCACTTGCAATCGTTTTTGACGAAGAAAAAGTTCCTTATGAAAAAGAAAAAGAACTACTCATCTCATTTAGAGGAAAAGTGCTTAAAAAAAGATATTTAGCAGATTTTTACTGTTTTAATAAAATAATAGTTGAGTTAAAAGCAAGTAAAAGAATTGATAATAATGATTTTGCACAAATTCTTAATTACTTAAAAGCAACAAATCAAGAAATTGGATTATTAATAAACTTTGGCTCAGAAAAACTAGAATATAAAAGAGTAATAAGAACAAAAGATAATAAATAAAGATTTTTATCCACAGATGGACGCAAATTTACGCAGATAATTTGTAAACATTTAATAAAAATATCTGTATTCACGTGTCCGACCACCGGCGGATCAGCGAGAATCTGAGGATAAAATAAAAACAAGAGATAATAAACAAAAAATTATTATCCGCAGATGAACGCAAATTTACGCAGATAATGTAAATATAGATAACAAAATAGCTTCTTTAAAATCTGTGAAAATCTGCGAGAATTTGTGGATAAAATAAAAACAAAAAATATTAATGTCCACAGATAAACGCAAATTTACGCAGATAATTTGTAAACATTCAATAAAAACATCTGTGTTCACAAGTCCGACTACTGGCGGATTAGTGAGCATCTGTGGATAAGAAAATAAAATTTATGAAACCGACAATATATAAAAGTACAATCCGGCATACTGATTTTGGCGAAAACTGCAAAATAGTGGAGCCGGTGAATATTTACGAAGCGCAAATCGGCAACAACTGCTTTATTGGTCCTTTTGTAGAAATTCAGAAAGGCGTAATCATAGGCAATAATACGCGCATACAGTCGCATAGTTTTATTTGTGAACTGGTAACCATAGGTAACAATTGTTTTATATCGCACGGTGCCATGTTTATTAACGATACCTTTGCAGAAGGCGGTCCGGCAGGAGGTGATGCTTCAAAGTGGAAAAAAACAAATATTGGTAATAATGTTTCAATTGGCACCAATGCCACTATTTTACCGGTAAGCATTTGTGATAATGTAGTAATCGGTGCCGGCTCGGTAGTTACCAAAAACATAAAAGAAGCAGGTATTTACGCAGGAAACCCTGCAAGGCTAATAAAAAAATAAGAGAAAACCGAAGAAAGTTGAATAGTTTATAGTTTAACAATCCGCCGGTGGTCGGACAAGTTTTAACAATAAAAAATATTCAATCCGCCAGTGGTCGGACAAATTTTAACAGTTTAATAGTTTAACAGTTTAACAATATAACCATTTAACAATATAACCATTTAACAATAGAACAATTTAACAATATAACCATTTAACTATATAAGCATGAACATACCATTTGTAGATTTAAAAACACAATACAATTCATTAAAAAATGAGATTGATGCAGCCATACAATCGGTAATAGACCGCACGGCATTTATTAAAGGCAGCGAAATAAAAGAGTTTGAAACAGAATATGCTCAAGCCTATGGTGTAAAACATTGTATAGGTGTAGCTAACGGCACCGATGCAATTTATATAGTCCTGAGAATGTTAGGAATCGGGCAAGGCGATGAAGTAATAACCGTTGCCAATTCATGGATTTCTACTGCCGAAACCATATCGCAAACAGGTGCAAAACCGGTATTTATAGATATTGACAAATATTCAACCATTGACACAAACAAAATAGAAGAAAAAATCAACGAAAAAACCAAAGCAATTATTCCGGTACATTTATACGGGCAGCCTGCCGATATTATAAAAATCAAAGAAATAGCCGATAGACACAATCTCTACCTAATTGAAGATTGTGCCCAAGCACATTTTGCCGAGTTTAAAGGGCAGCGAGTAGGTACTTTTGGCGATGCGGCAACATTTAGTTTTTATCCGGGAAAAAATCTTGGGGCTTATGGTGATGCAGGTGCCATTATTACCAACAGCGATGATTTAGCCGAAAAATTCAGAATGTTTGCCAATCACGGGGCTTTAAAAAAACATCATCATCTGATGCCGGGCATAAACAGCCGTTTGGATACTTTGCAAGCTGCCGTTTTAAAAGTAAAATTACCGCACATTAAAAAATGGAATACAATGCGCGCAGAAAATGCAGCATATTACGATAAAATTTTGCAAGATATTATGGATATTACTACCCCAGCTAAACGCAATGATGTGAAACATGTTTATCATGTTTATTCCATTCGTGCAAAAAAACGCGATGAGCTACTACAACATTTAAAAGAAAACGGAATTGGAACGGCAATACATTATCCGGTAGCACTACCCTTTATGTATGCTTATACAGATTTAGAACATACCGAAGAGGATTTTCCGGTAGCAGCACAATATCAAGATGAAATCTTGTCTTTGCCCATGTATCCGGAATTAACAAAACCAATGATGGATTATGTAGCGGATACGATTAAAGCATTTT
>JALSLF010000092.1 GCA_026988445.1 Bacteroidales bacterium | reverse complement strand
CATCTTTTGCTCCGTCCTCATTTTAAAACACATCAATCAGCAGAAGTAGGAAAATGGTTTCGCTATAAAGGAATTGATAAAATAACGGTTTCATCCTTAAAAATGGCAAAATATTTTGCACAACACGGTTGGAATGATATTACCATAGCTTTTCCTCTAAATATTAGAGAATTAGATGATATTTCAAAACTATCGGAACAAATTAAACTGAATGTGCTCATCAGTTCAACAGAAACAGCGCGATATTTTACCGAAAACATCCAAACACGAATTTCATATTTTATAAAAATAGATGCAGGCTACGGTAGAGCCGGTATTATTGCTGAAAATACAGAAAAAATTCGGCATATAATTGATATTTGTGCAAAAAATGATAAAATTACTTTTAAAGGTTTTTTGGCTCATTTTGGAAATACCTACCATGCAAAAAATAAAGAAGAGGTTTTAAATATATATCAAGAAAGTAAAAGAAGAATGGTGGATTTAAAAAATCATTTTTTAAGTGATTTTCCTCAATTAAGCTTATCCATAGGTGATACTCCGTCTTCTACTATTACTGATGATTTTCAGGGAGTTGATGAAATAAGACCCGGTAATTTTGTTTATTATGATTTGATGCAACACTTTCTCGGAGTGTGTACCCTTGATAAAATTGCTGTGGTACTTGCTTGTCCTGTTGTTGATATTTACAGGGAACGTAATCAGTTATTAATTCACGGAGGAGCAGTACATTTATCAACTGAACATTTAATTGATAAACAAGGAGGTAAGATTTTTGGTCAAATAGTTACTTTAACAGATGCCGGTTGGCAGCTTACAGATAAGCCCATGTATTTAAGCAGTATTTCTCAAGAGCACGGAATTGTTTCTGTATCCCCCGATTTCTTAAAATCTATAAAAATTGGAGATTTAGTAGGCGTTTTTCCGGTTCATTCATGTTTAACCGCTGATTTAATGAGACAAAATGGCGGTTTTATCATTGAATAAACAGATTCAACAAGGCATAGCTTAATATTGCAGATATAATTCAAATAAGCTGCCATGCTGAAATTGGTGTATTGGTGTATTGCATAATATACTAATTTACCAATCCGCCGAAAGTCGGACAAGTTATACTAATATACTAATCTACCAATATACTAAACTCAATACTCGAAGCTGAATTTTCACTGGTATAAACTCTATGCAAAGCCTTTACAAAATCGTCTTCTTTTGCTAAATAAATATTAGATACATACTTTTGTGGATTAATATCGACTAAAGGAAACCAAGTACTTTGTACCTGAATCATTAGGCGGTGCCCTTTTTTAAAAGTATGCAGTACATCTAATAAATCAAATTCTACCAAAGTAATTTTATTGGCTATAAAAGGTTCCGGCTTTTCAAAAGAGTTGCGATACCTGCCTCTGAAAACTTCGCTGCGTACCATCTGTTGGTATCCTGCCATTACAATATTCGGTGGGTTGTGTTCAAAGTTTTCAAAATCATCAGGATACACATCGATAAGCTTTACCACCCAGTCTGCTGCCGACTGATTAGTTGACACATAGAGTTTTAGCTTGATTTTTCCGGCAATTGTTAAATCTTGTTTTAAAGTATCGGTACGGTACACTAAAACATCGGGGCGTTTAGCTGCAAATCGCTGGTCATCGGTCATATACTCTTTGGTCATTCGCACCGTAATTGCTTCGGTATAAGGTACGGGTTTTTTGGGGTCGCTTATAAACTCATTGTACGAATTTGCTAAATTTGGTTTTTCTTCAGATAAGTAACCGTTTGCATGAAAAAATAAAGATTCCTTTACGGTGTTTTTAGGCGGCCAAGTGTTAAATTTTCGCCATACATTGTTCCCTGTTTCAAACATCAGCGCATCGGGCAAATCAGCTTTTCCTTTCCCTTTCAGGTAGTAACTTATAAACGGAAATTCTATACTGTCGCGATAATAATCGGAAGGTGCCGGATTATTGCCAAAAAACACATTTCCCAATACAGAACCATCCCCGCGGGCAAAGCCACCGTGTTTCCATGGACCAATTACTAAACGTGTGTTATTTCCGGGTGTGGATTTTTCTATTTGCTCATATTCGGCAAAAGGCCCGTATAAATCTTCGGCATCAAACCATCCGCCAACTATTAAAACAGCAGGTTTAATATTTTTCAGGTGCGGAGTAAGGCTCATGTTTTGCCAAAAATAATCATAATCAGGATGTGCAATTACCGAATCCCAAAACGGAATTTGGTGATGAAAAAGTTTATCATTTATTTTACTTAAAGGCACGGCATTATCCATATAAAACTCATAACCATCGGGTGATGTAAACTGAAAAACAGGTTCGGGCCATTCTTTATAGGTTTCAGTTCGTTTAATGCCGAAAAATCTGCCGAAAGGCAAATAATGAGTTAGAAAAAATGCGCCGTTATGATGGAAATCATCCCAAAACCAATCGGTTACCGGACATTGCGGAGTAGCAGCCACCAATGCAGGATGTGCATTTATACAAGCACAAGCAGCATAATATCCCGGATAAGAATTGCCCCACATCCCCAATTTTCCGTTATTGTTTTTAATATTCTTGATTAACCAATCAATAGTGTCCCAAGCATCCGTACTTTCATCTATATCTGTAGAATCTTTATATTCTTCATGAATAGGTCGCATATCCACAAATGCACCTTCACTCATAAATCTACCGCGCACATCTTGATAAACAAAAATATACAAATCACGTGCAAGTTTCATAGATGAACCAAGTGTTTTAGGCAACTTATCAGCACCATACGGAGCGCAACTATAGGGTGTACGTTTAAATAAAATCGGATATTTCCGGCTTTTATCTTTTGGCGAATACACGACCGTATAAAGTTTAACACCATCACGCATAGGTATCGTAAATTCCTGTTTATCATAATTTTGTACAATAAACAATGAATCTTCATTAATAGAATTTTGCCGGGTGTTTGAGCTGCTGTCTTCTGTATTACAAGAAAAAAGAACAAATAAAAAAGTTGTGAGAAATAAAAGTGTTTTCATAATTAAAAAGTTACCGATTATCAAGATAAAATTAGATGTAATTATATAAATATCCAAATAAAAATATGCCTGTCGAGTATCAAAGGCTGATTACTGATTACTGATTACTGACAGACCGGTACATTATCATCCACGCATCCAATAATTCAATCATTCACTCATTACCTTTAACTGACTTCTTTAAAAATTCAAAAAAATCGATATCGTGAAAGCCAGATTTGGCAGGACAAAGAATAATTTGTATTTTTCGACCAAAATAAAAATTCAAAAAATATGTATAGTTCTAAGATTGTAGGGGCAGGTCATTATGTACCACCAAAAGTAGTTACCAATAAAGATTTGGAAAAGATTATGGATACCAGTGATGAGTGGATACGTGAACGCTCGGGTATTGAAGAAAGAAGATTTGTAGATATTGCCGAAGATACAACTGCGGGAATGGGAGTAAAAGCTGCAAAAGTAGCTCTTGAAAGGGCAGGTTTAACACCTGATGACGTGGATTTTATCGTTTTTGCTACTTTAAGTCCCGATTATTTTTTCCCCGGTCCCGGAGTTACCGTTCAACATGAATTAGGTTGTAAACGACATATTGGAGCATTGGATGTGCGTAATCAATGTTCCGGCTTCATTTATGCATTATCAACAGCTGACCAATTTATCAAAACAGGCATGTATAAAACCGTTTTGGTGATTGGTTCGGAAACCCATAGTAACGGATTGGATTTAACTACTCGCGGACGTGCCGTAAGTGTTTTATTTGGTGATGGCGCCGGTGCCGTAGTTTTACAACGCTCGGAAGAAGAAGGAAAAGGAATATTATCTACCCATTTGCATTCGCAAGGAGAATATGCCGATATTTTGTGTGTACGCGCACCCGGAAATGTAAGCAAAGATGGCGATGGTAATTTAATAAAAACAAAATATTACCCCAACATGGAAGAAGATACTTTTAATACTACACCTTACATGGATGGGCAAACAGTTTTTAAACATGCGATTGTTCGCTTTACAGAAGTAATAGCAGAAGCTTTACAAGCCAATAATTTAACTGCCAATGATTTGGATATGTTTGTGCCGCATCAGGCAAATCTAAGAATAACACAATTTGTTCAGAAAAAAATGCAATTACCTGATGAAAAAGTGTATAGTAACATTCAGCGTTACGGAAATACCACTGCAGCAACAATTCCCATTATTTTAAGCGAACTATGGGAACAAGGCAGAATAAAAGAAAACGATTTGTTTGTT
>JALSLF010000091.1 GCA_026988445.1 Bacteroidales bacterium | reverse complement strand
CCTGGTTTGAACAGGATAAGGCGCATATCCGTTTTTACCCACACCTATTGTATAAACTCTAATGCCAAAACTTTTTGCCAACTGTGCTGCCGTAATCGGGTCAATAGCGCCCATATTATTTACTCCATCGGTTAGTAAAATAATCACTTTGCTTTTAGCATCGCTATCTTTCAGACGGTTAACGGCATTTGCCAGTCCCATACCTATTGCCGTACCGTCTTCAATCATGCCTTGTTTTATATCTTTAAAAAGATTTATCAAAACAGCATGGTCCGTAGTTAAAGGGCATTGCGTAAAACTTTCTCCGCTGAAAACAACCAAGCCCATACGGTCGTTGGGTCTTCCGGAAATAAAACTTATAGCCACATCTTTTGATGCTTCTAAACGATTTGGAATAAAATCACGAGCCAACATACTGCTCGAAATATCTAATGCAATAACAATATCTATCCCTTCGGTGGTTTTATCTTCCCAAAAATTAGTAGTTTGCGGGCGTGCCAACATAATAATCAACAAAGCAAATAATATTAATTTGAGCGCGAACAATACATAGCGCATATAAAATTTGTAAGTGCGCGGTGTGCTCGGAAAAGCCCTTAAAGATGATATTTGAATTGATGTATAATTATTTTCATCTTTTAATATATACCAAACAGTTATCGGGATTAATATTAATAAACCCCACAAAAATTCCGGATTTGCAAATTCAATATTATGCATCATTTTCTTCGGGTTTTGAATTTACAACTTTATTTTCTTCTTCATTTTTATCAGTATCTTCTTCTGTTTCTTCGGCAATTATAAGTTTTGTATTGTTTACAATACTGTATGCGTTTTTTAAACTTAAATCATTTTCATCAGGCAAAGGTTTAAACTTGGCAAATTTTGCCAAATCACCTAAACTGAATATCTGCTTAAATTCTTCTATGCGCTCTTTATCCATCAGTTTTGAATGACGCAAAAGTTCAATTAATTCATGGCTGGTGCGTTCCAATGCACTAATATTGTATCTGTTTTCAAGATATTCGCGCAATATAAAGGTTAATTCAGAATAGTACTCTTTTGCCCTATCTGATTGCCAAAGTTTTTTATCTTTTAGTTGATCTAATTTGCGTAAAGCAATAATATGAGCCGGTTCTTTAGGCTTTTCGGCTTTAAAAAGCGGTTTGTTATCTTTATATCTTTTGTAAAAATATCTTCCCACAAAAAATAAGACTACTGCAATTAAAAATAATATGATATATAAACCGTAATACTGCCAAAATTCTTTAAATGTCCAAGGTGTATCAATCGGTTTTTTAATATCAAAAATAGGCAGCATTTGCGTAGTGTCTAATTGGCTTAAAAATGTAGAGTCAAATTGTGCTTTTTGTACATCAAAACTCATTGATTTAGTATAAACAGTATCCGTGCCGCTTACAAATGCAAAAGGCGGGATGGTATATAAACTATCGTCAAAAGCTGTAATTAAAATATTTTGACGAAGAAATAGTTTACCTTTCTCTTTACTTACAGTATCTATACCGGATTTACTTACAATATCAATACCCTCAATAATCTTGTCTTTAAATTGTGGAAATTGAACTTTCAGTTTTTCTGCTTGAACCAAATTTAATTTTAAATAAACTTGGTCGCCCATTTCAATTTGAAAAGTATCTAATTGTAATGATGCAGAAAAATCCTGTGCCGATATATAATTTGATATCAGTAATAAGAGTGCTAATATGATGTTTTTTTGTTGCATATTAATTTATTAGATAATTAGTTGATAAATATTTTGTTCTTTGTTCCAAGCACCATATCAGTAAGGCAAAATAAAATCATCTTCATTTATTTTCGAAAAAGATATTTTAATATTTTTTTACTCATTAACAAGCTCTTCTATAGTGGTCAAATTATACCCACTTATATTCTTTTTAAATCATTTTCTATTAATCTTTTTATTTCCAGTTCACTTGGTAAAGCTACCTTATATTTAGAGACAAAAATAGTATTGTCAATTCCCGTTGTTGTGTATCTTACTAATGTTTCATTTTTTTCTGTACAAAGCAATATTCCAACCGGTAGATTTTCGCCTTCAATCATTTCATTTTCTTTAAAATAGTTCAGATACAATTGCATCTGGCTACTGTCTGAATGCCTGAATGCTCTGTTTTTTAATTCAATTATTACATGACATCTTAAAAAACGATGATAAAAGACTAAATCTGCTTTATAATATTCATCATCAATTTTAAACTTGTATTGTCGCCCTACAAAACAAAAGCCTTTGCCCAATTCAAGTAAAAACTCTTGCAAATGGTTTAATAATGCTTGTTCTAATTTTGTTTCAGTATATACTTCTGTATGTTTTAATCCCAAAAATTCAAAAAAATATGGGTCTTTTATGATGTCTTCTGCTTTTAAATCAGCAATTTGTCCTTTTGTTATTTTTAGTAATTTTTCTTTGTTTGTTGATAATCCTGTTCTTTCAAAAAGCAGCGTTTCAATCTGACGTTTCAACTCTTTAACAGATAAATTATTTTTAATAATCTGAATTTCATAGAAAAGTCTTTTTAAAGGCTCTTCAATCTTTATAAGTTCTACTATATGAGTAAAAGAAATGTTATTTAGAAAAATAACCGGTTCTATTTGTAATTCGTCAGTTGCCGACTGACTTTTTTTAATTTTCAAATGGTCAGTTACTGACTGACTAATTGGAATATTAATCAGTAAATCCAATTGTTCATTTGATAAAAGTTCTGAAACAGCTTGATTTAATTGAGGATATGTAATATAAAATTGACGACTTAACTTTAAATTGGTTGCTGAAAGCCCTTTAATATTAATTTCTTTTGCCAAATCATATATTAAATTATCACCATAAACCGCTCTGTCTTTTCCTTTTTGCTGATACTCAACTATATATAAACCTATAATCCAATTTCTTGCAGTGAGAAAACAATTCACAGCTTTTCCCGCTTTTATTTGCAGAACATGATGCGTTTTCTTTATGTTTATTCCTAAATCTTTAAAATTCATAAAATTTACTTATCCTGTTCTATTAATTTGTTTTCTATTTTCACAAGCTAATTTGCTAAAATATCATGGTATCATTAACAAATTATCTTACCGGATACAAGAAAATTTTTCATTTTTTATCTTTGCTTAAATAGTTTTAATAAAGGCTGAACATAATCTTTATTTGTCCATATTTGCGTATGATCAACACCTGCTCTTGTAAATGTTTCTTTTAATGACTGTTGTGCTTCTGTCCATGTTTTTCGATATTGTTTCCGTACGTTTTTATCGGATGTATCTAACCAAATTTGCCGATTAGTTTCGGCATCACGCAATTTGATTAAGCCAACATCAGGTAATTCTTTTTCACGTTCATCACAAACTTGCAAAGCAATAAGATCGTGTTTATAATTAGCAATTTTTAACGCATCGGAAAAACCTTCATCAATAAAATCGGAAATAAGAAATGCCGTGGTGCGCTTTTTTTGAATATTTGTTAAATATCGCAATGCCTCGGCAATATTTGTTTTCCTGCTTTCGGGGCGTAAATCAATTAATTCTCTGATAATCCTTAATATGTGTTTGCGTCCTTTTTTGGGTGGAATGTATTTTTCAATTTTATCACTAAAAAAGATTACTCCGATTTTATCGTTATTTTGAATTGCCGAAAAAGATAGAACTGCCGAAAGTTCAGTCATAACTTCTCGTTTGAGCATTTTTTGGGTACCAAATTCTTTTGAGTCGCTCAAATCAATCAAAAGCATAACTGTAAGCTCCCGTTCTTCTTCAAAAACCTTAATATAAGGATGACTAAAACGTGCGGTTACATTCCAATCAATATTTCTAATGTCATCACCGTATTGATATTCACGAACTTCGCTAAAAGCCATACCACGACCTTTAAAGGCAGAATGATATTCGCCTGCAAAAATTTGATTACTCAAACCGCGGGTTTTTATCTCAATTTTTCGTACTTTTTTTAAAAGTTCGGAAGTTTCCATTTTATTTTATTGTTTCTATAATCTCCTTATTGTCAATCAAGTAAGCAGATATAATTTGCTCGCTTTGCTTCAATTTATTGATTAAATCCTGATTTTTTTTGTACTCAAGAAATTGTACACGCGCTTGATGATTTTTTGCCGTGGCATCATATTCAACATGTGCTTCTTGGTACAATTCTTCGCCCATAAAATCTTTCAAAAGCACTTCCCAACGGCGTTCGTCTCCTTTAATTTCAAATATTAATTTCATTGGTAAAATAGATATATTTCTAAAATCTAACTTCTA
>JALSLF010000090.1 GCA_026988445.1 Bacteroidales bacterium | reverse complement strand
CAAAGTTACTTCCTTTGGCGTTTAAGCCAAGAGTATCTAAAGCGCACTTTATTCCCTTTAGGAAAATATACAAAAGTTCAGATTAGAGAACTTGCTAAGGCAAAAGGTTTTGAACTAATAGCTAACAAAAAGGAGAGTTATGATATTTGCTTTATTCCCGAAGGAGATTATCGTGTTTTTTTGGAGAAAAATAAAAAACGACATCCTTTTTTTGCTAAACCCGGAGATATTGTCAATTTTAAAGGAGATGTACTTGGAAAACATTCAGGAATTGCCAATTATACCATTGGGCAACGAAAAGGTTTGGGAATCGCCCATACAGACCCGCTTTATGTGGTAAAAATTGATGCTGAAAAGAATACAATTACTCTTGGAAGGAAACAAGATTTAGTGCAAACAAGTATTTATCTAAAAGATTATGTATTAAGCAAGTATGAAAATTTGCCGGACAAAACTTTTTATGCTAAAATACGTTATAAAGCACCGCTTGTAGAATGCAAAATTTCAAAAGAAAACGAAAAATTAAAAATTGACTTTTTAAGTCCTGTTTCATCAGTTACACCCGGTCAATCAGCAGTAATTTACGAAGGAAACGATATGATTGGCGGGGGAGTTATTATTTAGATGATTCGGTAACTTGTCCAAATTGTCATTCATTAATCAATACGCTTAAATGTCTTTAAGGACGATTTAAACTTTATAATTACCCCAATTTACCAGTAATAGGACAAGTTACACCAATTATTGAATTTTATTCTGATGATAAATTAAAAATATTTATTCTTGATAAATAATCAAAAAGTTTGAAAAGCCCGTTAAACAGTAATACTATATACATTACAATAATGCTTAACCAAATAACAATCAAGTTAAACATCATTGTAGGAATTTTCAAACCAAAAAAATATTTTTCCGAAGCGTAAAACTGTGCTCTTCCGTATTGTGTTTCCGGTTTTTTAAATATAGGGTCTTTCATTTGTATTAAACGATGATCTTCGGTTTCAACAATTTTTTTCGTATCGTTTTTGTTTAATACAAAAGTAGCCAACTGTTTGTTGTAATAGTCCTCTTTTAATTTTGCCAATGCTTCATCGCTTCCAAATTTTTTACGCAAATCGGCATAAATTTTATCTTTAATTTGATTTGCTTTTCTTAAACGTTTTTTATAGTACAGTTTTAAGTTTGTAATGTATGAGCTTGCTGCTTCTGATACAGATAGATTATATTTGCCGGGATAAAGTTTGTTAAAGTCTTCAAACTTAATTTGACGAACTTCTTTACTTAAAATCCTGAATTCATTTCTTATTATGCTTAAATCACGTTTAAGTTGTTCAGGTTTTGTATTGTTCATTACATTTTTCATACTTCGGTCCACACGCGATTGCAATTCGGAAAGTAAAAAATTAATTTTATAAGAAGAACGGCTAATTTCTTGATCAACTCTAAAAAAGTTACGTTCATATTTGTTATCTTTAAATTGCTGAACGGCAATTGCTTCATAAGCCCATCGCGAGAGCATTAAATCGCCGATTACAGGAGTATATTTTACCGTAGTAACGCTTCTATGCAGTTTGTTGAAATTAACCATTACCCCGCTAAATAGTAGTTGCGGTACAATAATAAAAGGAATGGTAATATAAATGGTAACTACCGAGTTCAAGGCAGAAGAAATATTTAAACCAATCATATTAGCGGCAGCCATTGTAGAAAATAATACAGCAAAGTGATTGAGCGTCATCCATTTTATTTCTAAAACCAGATTTCCAACCAGTACAAAAGAAAGGGCTTGAATTGCCGAAAGCGCAAAAAGTACGATAATTTTAGAGTTTAGATAACTCATCCAGCTCAGATTTAAAAACGATTCGCGCATTAATATTTTACGATCTTTAATAATTTCTTCAGCACTAACCGTTAAACCGATGAACAGAGCTACAATTACACCCATAAATAAATAGGCAGGAATATTCTCATTTTCGCTGAATAAATATTGATTCGGATTATCCGGTGTGCCAAAAATATATTTCGTAAAAAAGCCGAGAATCAAAGCCAAAAGTGGAGCTTCTAAAAAATTTATCAGCAAATATTGCTTATTGGTCATTTTCGACAATAAATTCCTGATTGTAAATATTTTAAATTGCTTAAACCTGTTTGGTATTTTAAAATAGTTTTGGGGTAATGGTAGTTTTTCTCCTAATTTAGGCAGTTCAATGTTTTTGTCAATGTTTTCAAGATAAAGTTTGTACCATTCTTTGGGGCTTACTTTACGTGTTCGTGTTCGTTTACCGTATTCATTAACTATTTTTGCTTCAAGTATTTGAAGTGTTTGCTCGGCGTTTACATTACCACAACAGATACATTCGCTTTCTTCGGCATTTACATGATTGCTGGCTTTTTTAAAATAAACCACTGCATCAATTGGGTTTCCGTAATATACAGGGAAACCGCCTTTATCCAGTATTAACAAACGGTCAAAGAGTTTATAAATATCTGACGAAGGTTGATGTATGTTTACAATAACTAATTTTCCTTTTAGAGTTTGTTCCTTGAGCAGGCTCATTACAATTTCAGAATCCTGCGATGACAAGCCCGAAGTAGGTTCATCTACAATTAAAATAGAAGGTTCACGCATCAATTCTAAGGCAATGTTCAGTCTTTTTCGTTGTCCGCCGCTGATGAATTTATTTAAAGGTCCACCAACTTTTAAATCACGTGTTTCCGTTAAATCTAAATCAATTAAAATATCATCAACAATTTGTAATATTTGTTCTTCACTTACTCCGTCAAAGCAAAGTTTTGCATTATAATATAGATTCTGAAAAACCGTAAGTTCTTCAATAAGTAAATCATCCTGAGGTACAAAACCGATAACGCCTTCTAATTTATCTTTATCGTGATGTAAATCATAACCATTAATAGTAATTTGACCTGATTTTAAGGGGTAACTTCCGTTTAAAACATTCAATAATGTGGATTTTCCGACACCACTGCCACCCATAATTCCTATAAGGTGTCCGGATTCTTCTGAAAAACTAAACCTTTGAATTCCGTTTTCACTGTTTTTAAAACGAAATTCAATATCCTTAGCGGTAAATACTATTTTTGCTTTACCGGGTTCTTGAATAAAAATTCCGGTAACATCGCTGTAATAAACCGGTTTAATTCTGCCTCCTTTAATTACTCCGCCATTATCAAAAATATACGCTTTCCCGGGAATAATATTTAAAGCATTTAAATACAGAGCATCTTCACCAAGATATTTTAACACATAAGTATTGGTACTTTCAATATGCAGGATAATAATTTGTCCATGTATATATTTGTCTATTAAATGCCTGTATGTATTTTCGGGATCTCCTTCGGCATCTGATATTTTTACAATGGTTTCCACACCATTATCAACAATTAAAACATTTCTTTTAGACTGAACGTGTTTAATCCCGTCGATAATAAATGCTTTTAGGTTAAAGTATTCTTTTTCGCTGATGTTAAAAGTATCTGCAACGGTTTTAACAAAATCAAGTTCTTTGTCTGTAACAACATAGTCCTCGTGAATAAACTCCAATAAACGTATTAGTACAATGATTTTTTCTTCTTGCTCTAATTGTTCATTAATTTCATGGCAAATCATTAAAACCTTAACAGAGTTTAATGCAGTTCTTTTTCTTTCTTTTTTATCTCCCGGTTTTCCTGATTTTTTATGATGTTTGCGTAAGTAATCATCAAACAGCTCCAGATATTCTTGAACTAAAGTACTGTTTAATTGTAAAGATAAATAAGATTCAACAATTTGCCTTGCATTCTGCGAAACTTGGTCTTGATTCACGTTAGCAACAATTGCAAAAAGTCTCATTAAGGCACGTAGTATCGATTCGTTCATTGTAAAAACAGGCTTAATTTCACAAATACATAATGTTTGTAAGCATGATTATTAGATACTTAACAAACATCTAACAATCAAAAATTCCAAAAATTTTTTAATATCAATCGGCAATTTAATAATTATTGCACAAAATCTTATAATTTATTCAAAAAAAAAGAGCATGTTATATCATGCTCTTTTTTTTAATGAAAAAGTTTGTTATGTAGTTTCAATAACTTTTTTTCTTAATGCCTCAATTGCCGTTTGGATTTTTTTGAAATTTTCACCGCTTAAATCGATTGTTCTGTCTTCTTTTGCAGGAATAGAATCAAATATTACTCTTATTTCATTAAGATCTTTTAAAACAGAAGCAACATTTTCATCATCTTTGTATGCTTCAAGCAAAGGAATTAAGTTATCTAATGTAGTTTTT
>JALSLF010000089.1 GCA_026988445.1 Bacteroidales bacterium | reverse complement strand
TTTTTTGATTAGTTTATTTATTCAAAGGTATAAATAAAATATTAAATATTGTTTCTCATTCCTGAAATTTAGCATTAATTTGTCCATTTCCTTTTTCAATGATTTTTCCAATAATACAGGCTTGGCTTAAACCTTTCTCTCTACACTTATTTATAAAATCAAAGGCATATTTTTCTGGAATACTTACCAAAAGTCCGCCGGAAGTTTGTGCATCATTGATAATTAATTTATCTAATTCGCTAAATTCTTTACTGTACGAAACACGGTTTTCAACAAATCGTTTATTATGTTTTGTTCCACCGGCAATTAAATCCTCAATCGGCAAATCAAAAAGTCCTTGAATGAATGGCAACTGTTTGTAATAAACTTCTGCATTTACTCTACTACCCATGGTCATCTCGCTTAAATGTCCTAATAGACCAAAACCGGTAATATCGGTACATGAATTTACAGGAAACTGATTAACTACATCGGCGGCTGTTTTATTTAAAAGACTCATACTTTCAATTGCTCTTTTTTCAATGTCTTGCGGAGTCTTTCTTTTTTTCATTCCTGTAGTAATAATTCCTGTACCAAGCGGTTTTGTTAAAATAAGAACATCACCGGCTTGCGCATTTGCATTGTTCATAATTTTATCAGGGTGAATAATTCCGGATACAGTCATTCCAAATTTTGGTTCTTCGTCTTTAACGGTATGTCCGCCTAAAATATCAATGCCGGCTTCTGCAGCTTTATCGCTTGCACCTTTTAAAATCTGCTTTAATACATCTTGCGAAAGGGTTTTTTCAGGAAATGCTACTACATTAAGTGCAAAAATAGGTTTTGCACCCATAGCATAAATATCGCTAATGGCATTAGCCGCTGCAATTTGTCCAAAACTATAAGGGTCGTTTACAATGGGAGCAAAAAAATCAACCGTTTGTACAATGGCTAATTCATCGCTTAATTTATATACCGCCGCATCATCCGATGTATTGTTACCTACCAATACATTAGGGTTCGTTGATATGGGCATACCGGATAAAACTTCTTGAAGGTAATCGGCTTGCATTTTTGAGGCACAGCCTAATCCACTGGAATAATCGGTTAAATTTACCGTTTTTATAGATTTGTTCATATTTTAATTTATTTTTTAGTTAATTTTTGTATTGTTTCGATAATTTGTTTGCTCGCTTCGTCAATTTCTTCTTCAGTTGTGTATTTCCCTGTTGAAAAGCGTATGGTGCCTTGTGCAATATTTGTAGGAATATTTAGTGCAGAAATCACTTGTGAAATTTTTATACCTTCAGAATGACATGCAGCCCCTGCCGATGCGGCTACTCCATTTAGTCCGGACAGTAACGCATTTGCTTCTATCCCGGGAAAACTAATGTTCAAAGTATTCGGAAGTCTCTTTTCAGGGTGTCCGTTCAGTTTAACATCGGGCAATTTTTTAATTATATTTTCATATAAACGGTCGCGCATTGTTTTTAAATGATGGTAATTTTTATCGAAATCGCGCTTAGCAATTTCTGCAGCTTTTCCTAAGCCTACTATTTCCAAAATATTTTCGGTACCGGCACGTAAATTTCGTTCATGATTTGCACCGTGCATAAACTTTTCCAATTTTATTCCATTACGTATGTAGAGTGCGCCTATACCTTTGGGAGCATAGAATTTATGCCCGGCAACAGACATTAAATCAATACCTAATTCGTGCACATCGGTTTTAACTTTTCCTACTGATTGGGCAGCATCGCTATGAAAACGAATACCGTGCTTTTTGGCAATTCGACCAATTTCAGCAATGGGCTGGAGTGTACCTATTTCGTTATTAGCATGCATGATACTAATAAATATGGTATCCGGGCGAATCGTCTTTTCCAAGTCTTTAAGCGATATCATTCCGTACTTATCTACCTTTAAATAGGTAATTTCAAAGCCTTTGGTTTGGAGATAATTGCAGACTTCCGTAACTGCCGGATGTTCAATTGCTGAGCTGATTATATGCTTACCTTTATCTTTCAGATAAAAAGCCGAACCTTTAATTGCATAATTATTAGATTCTGTGCCGCCACTTGTGAAAATAATTTCTTCAGGACTACAGTTTAAGAGTTCAGCTACTTGCTTTCGAGCCTTTTCCACAGCTTTTTTCGTAATAATTCCAAATTCATGACTGCTTGACGGATTTCCGAAATATTCTGTTAGATAGGGCTGCATCGCCTTTGCAACTTCTGCGTCAATAGGGGTGGTGGCGTTATAATCCAGATATATTTTTTGCATGAATCTATCATTTTTCTTTTCAACTTGCAAAACTGCAAAAAATATTATGAACTTATGTGTAAAATGGATTTTTTT